>DELD01000020.1 GCA_002354205.1 Micavibrio sp. UBA2705
TTGCTATCTCCAAATTTTTAGAAGTCGCCATTTTAAATATCCCTGTTCTTATTATTATTTTTTTTATATATACACTTTAAAAGAGCGCGTCAACAGTTTATGTAAACCAAAAAGTGCAAACGCGGCAGAATACCCGCCGCGCTTGCATGATTAAAAATCAAAACTATTATTTAAGAATTTGCTGCGTGTTTCATATCACCCGCGCTGAGAAATATTTCCTCCGCTAGCTGATCCGCCGCCGCGCCCACAGGCAAATTATGTTGCTTAGCGTAATCAAAAATCTTCATTGTGACATTTTCAATTTCTGATACGTGGTTTTTTAAATTCTCTTCATTCAGCGCGTAAGGCATAGGGTTTTCCGTCAATTGGAAAAACTCATAACCAACACACATTACGCCACCCGAATTAATCACATAATCTGGCGCATATAGAATGCCTTTATCATGCAGCATTTGGTCATGTCTGTGGCGCTGCAACTGATTATTCGCGGCCCCTGCAATGACTTTGCATTTCAGACGTTCGATGGTTTCATCATTCACCGTTGCGCCCAAGGCACATGGCGCGTAAACATCAACGGGCATATCATATATATCATCCAAGCCAACAACGTGAACATTTGAAAATTCACTTTTTGCCTTTTCAAGAACCTCTTGATTAACATCAGTGACGAATAATGCCGCGCCAGCGTCATCAAGGAAACGGCATAAATCATAACCAACAGATCCCAAGCCCTGCACAGCGACCTTCAGACCGGCAACATCCTGACGCTTTAATTGATACTTCACAGCCGCTTTTAGCCCGCAATACACCCCAAAAGCCGTATATGGTGATGGGTTGCCACCGACGGGGTTTTCGACCCGCGCCTGCAATACTGACAAAGGAAGCCCTGCAACAAACTTTGTGTTTTTGGAAATCGATTCCATATTCTCTTCAGACGTACCAACATCTTCCGCCGTGATGTAACTGCCGCCCATATACTCAACAGCCTCGCCCATCGCTTCAAATAAAGCGGGTGTTTTATCACTGCGTGGGTTGCCAATAATAACTGATTTACCGCCACCTAAAGGCAAACCTGCCAAGGCTGACTTATACGTCATACCGCGTGAAAGGCGTAGCACATCCTCAATAGCATGTTGCTGCGTTTCATATGGATTCATGCGGCAGCCACCAAGCGATGGCCCTAAATTCGTATTATGGACGGATATAATCGCCTTAAGCCCCGCCGCTTCATGTTCAAAATAAACCACGCGTTCATGGTTGTGGTAATGTTCATTCTCTTTAACGTCTAATTCTTTTGCAACCAACATATCTTGGCTCCCTGTTTTAAATATTACGCAAGGCCTAACACTGACCTAAAAGATCTTGCACCTTATATATATGATGTTTATCAGATGAACAATCGTGCAGCGCACAAAAAATCGCCGCTTTCAGTTAAAAACTGAAGCGGCAAGTTCATGGGTACCAGAATGGAAACGTAAAAAACTGTGTGAAACGAAATATACGAAACGTCTGCTTATCTTCTATTAACTCTATCTATTATTATTGCGACCAACTTAACCTAAACCTAAAACCTTATCTTTAAAGCAGCAACCTCACGCACTGCCTTTGAAAACCTTATAGTTCTAATTTACATAAAATTTTACATAACTGCAAACAACTCCCGCAAACCATTGATATACAACATAAATAATGGTGTTATTATTTTCGCGCGGCGCGGGTTAAACGGTCATTAATCGCAATGCCGAGCCCTGTATTAGGGATACTCATCACCGCAATTTTGCTAAACCCCGCGTCATCAAGGCGGCGCAGATAAGCGAATAAATGGCTAGCGGCTTGGTATAAATCACCATTTTCACTTAAGTTCAGCATTTGCCCTTGCGGTAAATCCTTAGCAAAGCCGCCACCTTTAACGCCCATAAACTTTAAAGAGCCAAAACCGAGCAGAGCTTCATCCGCCGCCACATCAACCGCATTTAAACGTAAATCTGCATTCGGCGCATAATGCTTCAAAAGCTGCCCTGGAGATGTCGGCGCCTCTGGATTGCCGTAGCCAACCTCCGGCGTAAGCCCTTCTACCTGCGCGATATCATCCGCCGTTATCGTACCAGGGCGCAAAATAACAGGCAGAGCTCCGCTTAAATCTAAGATCGTGGATTCGAGGCCTTCTGTGCAATTCCCACCGGACAAAATCATATCCACCTTATCGCCGAGCGATTGGGCAACATGTATCGGCGCCGTCGGGCTGATTGTCCCCGATGCATTTGCCGATGGCGCAGCAAGCGGCAAGCCGCAAGTGTTTAATAATTGCTGCGCAATAGGATGTGCAGGGCAGCGTACACCAATTGTGGGCAAGCCCGCGCTCACCAGTTCTGAAATTTCACAATTTTCCTTTTTAGGCAAAATTAGTGTCAATGGGCCAGGCCAGAAATGGTCCGCATATTTACGCGCGCGCGCATCAAATACAACATGATCTTCTGCCTGAGCGATCGAAGCCACATGGACAATTAAAGGGTTAATCTGCGGGCGACCTTTCGCGGCGAATATCCGTGCCACAGCCTGCCCATCAAATGCATTGGCAGCAAGCCCATAAACCGTTTCCGTTGGCATTGCCACAAGCCCGCCCGAATTTAACAACTCAGCCGCTTTTTTAATATTCTCACTATTTGCCATTTGAATACCCATCTGCGTAATAAATGAAATTTAAGCACAAAAAGCAAGCGCCTTATTTTATAATTACATAACGCGCTTGACTTCTTTACATAAAAGTCGTAAAACGCTATAAAATAGGCCGAATAAAAGAACAGGGGCTCAAAAAATGTCATATATCAAAAACAAACTAAGCAAGAAAGACACAGCAAAAAACACTGCTGCGAGAATACAGCAGGAGCAAAAAGATGCCGCGCGCGCAGAGCGCCGTGCACTCAAGGACAGCAAAAAAGAAGATAAGCGCCTGCAAAAAATTGACAATATGCTTAGCGATATATTCAACACGCTCAGCCAAGACCTTGATATTTCCGTCCTCGCATTAGAAAAATCAGACGGCGCCCTCACCCAATGGGTTGGTGGCGCGAATTCCTTAACTGGCGTTGTTAAAAACGGTTTCGGCCTTGCAGCAAAGAATATTGGCAGCCTCACCATTGCACAAATCGAAAGCAATACAGCTTATCAAAACTACAAACACATCATGGGTAATGAAGGCTATGAGGTTGAAGTGACAAATGCATGGGGCGCTGAAGATTTAACCGTCAATAAATGCGGCACAACCGTGAGCACCTCCATAGCCGCGACATGTCTAATGTCAGGATTCCCTCCTATTCAGTTTATTGGCGGCGCTGCTTTTGGTATATCGGCGCTTTATAACATCGCGGCCACCAACTGGAACACAGCGCATTTCACCTTGCAATTAACAGAAAAAAAACCTGTCGCTTTGCTTGAGTATATGCCGGTACAAAATGACATCGCAAATTTACTCTCACAGCTTGATGAACAAAAAGCGCCACAAAAAGTTAAAGCCAGACAGCCGATTATTAAATAACGCAAAGGATTACTCAAATGACCACAATAGAAGACGCATTAAACAAACAAAACGTAATTACCGATGGGGAAATCTCTAAAGTTTTTCGCCGCCTGATTGCAAATAATAAAATTTCAGACAAAGCCGTAGTCAACAAACAAGGCGAACTACAGCAAAATGTCGGCGTACCGAACAGCCTCAGCGAATATTTTAAACGCTGCGCTAATATTGGCGTGAAGCACATTCCGACCCTAACAGAAGCACAAATTTTACAAAATGAAGACTTCAAAACCTACCGCGCCCAGTTAAATGCCCAAGGCTATGACGTCGAAATTCAAAGCACAGAAGCAAGCACCGTCGCGAAACGCGCAAGCATAGTTTCAACCGCCTTTAAAGGCCTTACAATAGGGAGCTTATTATCAGGATTCCCTCCTGCAATGGCTTTTGGCGGCATCTTATGTGGCGGCCTTAACATAATGGCGGAAGCTGTCACTTTTTCTACAGCCGCACGCATAGGCTTACAGATCAAGAAGCTTGATCGCGTCGCCCTCCCTGCGTCTGCCTCGCAAGACACGCAGCAAGCCGAGGCCAATGCACTGTTAGAGGAAATAAACCAACAGAGCACTACACCGCTCAAAAGCGCACAAAAACACCATGCGCTAATTAAATAAACTTCAAACAATAGGAAAGCCGCTCAGATAAGCGGCTTTTCTTTATTACGCGTTCAGCCACTGCGTATTCGCGATGACTTCTTCCCATGCATCGGATGTTTCTATTTCCGGCTCATAGGAAAAACGCCCCCCCAAATAAAGATACTCAACATCAAAAGGGTCAAATAAAGGTTTTGATACTTTGCAATATCCGCAGATTTCCCTTAAACGCGCCTGTCACTTACTCTGGATGAGGGAGTTCTCCTCCCTCACGTGATAAACACTGCCAACTTACATTAAAGTCTCTCAGGGCCTTGTTTGCAATATCATCCGTTGATTCTATCACCTTCATTATCTTGCCCCAGCCTATAGCTGCGTACCATAGCGCCGCTTAATATACGCGTTTCTTCGGTGGAATGACTTCGCATTCATCGGTGAGTGTTTTCATCACCACAGGGCGGTCGCCTAATGTAACTTTGCCTTCTGCGCTGACGCGTGAAGTGGAGTGTTTCATCCATTTATCATCATCGCGCTCAGGGTAATCTCAAAAGTTGTTCGCCGCGTATATGCGCGCAATGACACGCGGATCCAACGCGTTGGGCGCTAAGCCCATAAACCGTCTCTGTAGGGATCGCCACAAGTCCCCCTAAACGGGAAAAGCAAGCCCCTTCCAATGACTTACATAATGAGTGTTAGATTCAATGAAGGTAATGGGCAGAATTATAGGCGACGCAGCAGGGCTTTATGTTGCATTTACACATGATATAGTAAGCGACATGAAAGTGGCTGCGTTTTTTAGTTGACATAACAAAAATCCTGCGGTACGAGTTATGTCAACTAAAAAGCCCGCTCGGAGGGAGCCAAGAAAATGATTAAGCAAGAACTAGTAACATTAAAAGAAACTGAGCAAGCTGCTCAAACTGCAAAAGAACAGCGTGAATATAAGATTCTCACGAAGATATTTAATAATTTAGTAGCTGATCCGAAACGTACAGCGACCGCCATACATAAACAATATGGTAAACTTAGCCTTAGCGTTGGCTCAGCAAATACGCTCAAAGAATTTTTCGAAGGGGGATGTGGTATCGTAAAAAATCCATTCTTTTCGCCAGAAAAATCACAAATTGAACAGCTCCCAGCATTCCAGCAATATAAGGCTGCCCTTGATGTAGAAGGATTTGATGTAAACGTCTCATATGCCAAAGGCTACGACACCAGCGCAAAAATTCGTGTAATTACAAACCGCCTAGGCCCTGTAATTCTGGGCGCAGGGCTTATCACAATGTCCCCCATCGCTATAGTTGGCGCAGCCCTCTTAACTGCAGGGAGTGCTGTATGCACAGCGTTTCTAGCGCTCGATCAGTGTTTGCAGGATAAGTACTACACCCCAGAGCCCCCCCCCAGAGCATGCTCACATAATGCTTACGGTTCGTGAACGCAAGCCACTATCGGAGGCCTTCGCCCTTAAAAATAAGTGCGATAACCAACAAGCGGAGCCCCTCGCTTTAGAAAAGAAAGCCGTACAGCCACTAGGCATCATGGCCGAGCTAAACAAAATGGGAGCACAACAAGCGCAAAAACAAATGATTATCAAATAACTATAAAAAAACCGCTTAAACAGTTAAGCGGTTTTTTTATTCTCAAATCTTTGGTACTTAGTACACACGTTTCTTCGGTGGAATGACTGCGCATTCATCCGTCAGTGTTTTCATCACCACGGGGCGATCGCCTAATGTGACTTTGCCTTCTGCGCTGACGCGTGAAGTGGAGTGTTTCATCCATTTATCATCATCGCGCTCAGGGTAGTCTTCATGCGCATGTGCGCCGCGGCTTTCTTTGCGGGCATTGGCGCTATGCAGCGTTGCTACCGCTTGGTAAAGCAAATTATCAAGCTCCAATGTTTCCATCAAATCTGTGTTAAAAATCATAGAATCGTCGCTGACATGTAAGTCATGTTTACCTTGGAATACAGCGTCAATTTTCTCAACGCCTTCTTCTAATGATTTATCGGTACGGAATACAGCGGCGTGGTTTTGCATTGTGCGCTGCATTTGGTCACGCAATTGTGCTGTAGTTGTGCCGCCTTTGGCAAAACGATAATGGTCTAAACGTTCAACCGCTGCCATGCCCGCATCATCGGACAGCACTTTATGTTTTGCGCCGGCGCTAACGACTTCAGCGGCGCGAATGGCTGCTGCGCGCCCAAAGACGACCAAATCCAAGAGTGAGTTTGACCCTAAGCGGTTCGCGCCGTGTACGGATACACATGCCGCCTCGCCAATCGCCATCAAACCTTTAACAACTGCGTTCGGGTCTTTTTTCGTTGGGTTAAGCACTTCAGTTTTAACATTGGTCGGAATGCCGCCCATATTGTAATGCACTGTTGGCAATACAGGGATTGGCTCTTTCGTCACGTCAACGCCAGCAAAGACTTTTGCGGTTTCTGCAATGCCCGGCAAGCGCGAGAAAATCACGTCTGGGTCTAAATGTTCAAGGTGCAGGTGGATATGGTCTTTATGTTCACCAACGCCGCGCCCTTCGTTAATTTCAATCGTCATTGAACGGCTGACAACGTCACGACTTGCAAGGTCTTTGGCTGATGGGGCATAACGCTCCATGAAACGCTCACCTTCGGAGTTGGTCAAATAACCGCCTTCACCGCGTACACCTTCTGTAATCAAGCACCCTGCGCCATAAACGCCTGTAGGGTGGAACTGGACAAACTCCATATCCTGCAGCGCTAAGCCTGCACGGGCAACCATCGCATTACCATCACCGGTACATGTGTGGGCAGAGGTACAAGAGAAATACGCGCGACCATAACCGCCAGTTGCCAAAACAACTTCATGCGCACGGAAGCGGTGAATTTTACCGTCTTCCAAATTCCACGCCATAACGCCAACGCAGCTGCCATCATCATCCATAATCAAATCAAGTGCAAAATACTCAATAAAGAACTCCGCCTTATGTTTCAAAGCTTGCTGATATAATGTGTGCAAAATGGCGTGGCCTGTACGGTCAGCCGCCGCGCATGTACGCTGCGCAGTGCCTTCACCAAATTTGGTGGTCATGCCGCCAAATGGACGTTGATAAATTTTACCCGCCGCTGTGCGTGAAAACGGCACACCTTGATGTTCAAGTTCGTAAATCGCAGGAATAGCTTCTTTACACATATACTCAATCGCATCTTGATCACCAAGCCAGTCAGAGCCCTTCACTGTGTCATACATATGCCAGCGCCAATCATCTTCGCCCATATTACCAAGCGCGGCTGAAATACCGCCTTGCGCCGCGACCGTATGCGAACGCGTGGGGAACACTTTGGATAAACAGGCTGTTTTCAGGCCTTTTTCAGCCATGCCGAATGTCGCGCGCAAACCTGCTCCGCCGCCGCCAACAACCACAACATCATAGTAATGGTCAACAATTTCATATGTAGCTTTCGTCATATCTTTATGCCTTATATTCTCTGTTTATCTGTGTTTAATTTGCGATTTGGATCAGCGCATAAATACACGCAATCGCTGAGGCCGTATACAGCAGCTTCTGCCCTACCAATTTTAAAATCTTCAGCCATTCTTTATGGATGTAATCTTCAACGACCACCTGTAAGCCAAGCACAGCGTGATAGTGCATCGTAATAACAAGCAAGATGCCCAATATCGTGTTAAGCGGCTGCGAAAGCCACGCCACCACTTCATCATGACTCGCGCCGATAATATGGCTATGCACAGCCCAAAGCGCCCAAGGCACTAAAAACAAGCTTGCAACAGCCGTGATGCGTTGATGTATCCAGTGATGCGTACCGCTTTTCGCGCTGCCGTGACCTTTAACCGTTTTTAATGGCGCTTCAAACTCTGCGCCTTCTTTATAATATGGCATGTTTATATCCCCCTATTTCAGCGCGTAATGATAAGCACAGTACCAATAAGCCAGCGTCGCTGCGCCCGTACCAAGCAAGACAAAAGCGCCTGCATATTGTGCGTTTTCAATTTTAAACAGCTTACCGCTATCCCAAAACAAATGGCGGATGCCGTTAAACATGTGATAAAAAATACAAACGCTAAGCGCAAATAAAATGCCGCGCCCAAAAAAGCTGCCAAGCAAGCTAACGAACTGGTCATAACGCTCCGCGCCCATCAGCACGCTTAACGTAAAGCCCAATAGCAACAAAACAGCAAACAAGGACAAGAACACCCCCGTCGCACGGTGCAATATAGACATCACAGATGTCATTTGCGGCTTATATACTTGCAAGTGCGGCGATAAAGGCCGTTTAGATTTTATATCCTGATCACTCATATTTTTAACAATCCTATCAAAAACTTAAAAATTCAGCCCCTATCTTAATGCGCACAAGACAGAAAGAAAAGACCGATCAAACATTATTACAAAGTTTTATTGCAAACGCCTACAGAAGCGCCCCGCTTATTAAACGACTTCAATAAATTCTATTTGATGACGCTTCTTCGCCCCACGATAGATAATCGCGCCACTTAAAACAATCGCGAGAACGCCGCCCAAAGCGTAAATATCGGGATGTTCATGAAAGAATAAATAGCCAATCACCACTCCGTAAAACACCTGCACATAGTGATAAAGCGAGACTTCTGATGCTTCAATGCTCGCAATTGCCCACGCCATTGATAGGCCGCCAACAAGGCTGGTGCAGGCTGCAACAATCAAAAGACCAAGAGTTAACCCTTCTGGTATCTGGAACGCGCCGCTCCCTAAAATTAATATTCCCCAGCCAATATTGACCATATTCGGATAAAAAATCAGCGAAACTTTACTTTCAACATGGACGACTTTTTTCAGCAAAATATTATTAATCACAAACACAATTGCCACGCCAATTGCCGCCAAATACGCATTATTCCATTCACCGAATCCGGGTTTAATGACCAAAATCGCGCCAAGAAACCCCAAACACACCGCGCCAATTTTATACGGCTTAATCGGTTCTTTAAAAAACAAACTAAAACAGAGTATGCCAATAATCGGCGCGGTCATAATCAGGATATACGCATCCGTCATCGCCAAATGCTGGAAACTCAATATCGCCAGATAGCCGAGTAATAAGTTCATAAACCCGCGCGCAATTGACATGATAGGGCGCTTCAGCGTCAAATCGTTTCTCAAGCGTTTTTTATACAGACAAAAGCCAACCATAAAAAACGCAGAAAAAACAGAAGACCACATAATAATGTAAAAAGGGTCAAGCCCATTCGTGGACATATACTTACGCAGCGCATCCCCAACAGAAAACCCGAAATAAGCCAAAAGGCTAAAAAATATACCAACAAGATGTTGCGTTTTCATGTGAGAGGATTCCGTCTTTAGATAAGCGCCAAAGAAATCATAATAAAGAAAAACGCCCTTTGAAGCAAAGGGCGTTTTGAAAACTCCTAATCAGACAATAACATTAAGCTGTTTTTGCCTCAGCGCTATCGGCCTCAGTAATTTTAGGCTTTGGCAGGTTAAGCTTGATGTGTAGGTCTTTAAGCTGTGGCTCTTCTGCTGCGCTTGGGGCATTCATCAAAGTATCTTCAAACTGGCCGTTCATTACGAAGGCGTTTACTTCACGTAAGTTTGGTTCGTCACAGAACAGCATCACAATACGGTCGATACCGAATGCACAGCCACCATGCGGCGGTGCGCCGTAACGCATTGCACTGAGCATCCCGCCAAATTTTTCTTCCAATACGCTTTGGTCGTAGCCAACAGCGCCGAAAGCCTTAATCATAATTTCTGGCTTATGGTTACGGATCGCGCCTGAACAAAGCTCATAACCATTACACACGCAGTCATATTGATGCGCTTTAACGTTCAAAAGCTCAAGCTCATCATCCACGTCCAAAGCTGCCTCGCCGCCTTGTGGCATTGAAAATGGATTGTGAGAGAAATCGACTTTGCCCGTTTCTTCATTAAGTTCGTAAAGCGGGTAATCAACAATCCAGCAAAACTTGTAAACGCCTTGCTCAAGCAATCCGCCAATCGCTTCGCAGATTTTATCACGGGCTTTACCAGCGAGCTTTGCAGCTGCGCCTTCTTTGTCACAAACGAAGAATACCGCATCGCCATCGCCAATGCCCATTTTCGCTTTAAGCGCGTCTTGCGCTTCAGCAGGCACAAATTTGGCAATTGGGCCAGCACCTTCGCCATCAGCAAATTTGATGTAACCAAGCCCAGGCGCACCTTCACCGCGCGCCCAATCGTTTAGGCCATCAAAGAATTTACGTGATTTTTCCGAGATTTTTGGCGCAGGGATTGCACGCACAACGCCGCCGCCTTCAATCACGCTTTTAAACGCGCGGAATTCAACATCATCACGCGCAAATATGTCTGTTACATCGACGATTTCAAGCGGGTTACGCAAATCTGGCTTATCGCTACCATATTTAAGCATCGCTTCATCATAAGGAATGCGCGGGAATGGCGCTTGTGTCACAGCACGCTTTTCGCCTGTCGCATCAGCAAATTCTTCGAACAAGCCCTGCAAAACAGGCTCCATTGTGTTGTAAACGTCTTCTTCCGTGATGAACGACATTTCAACATCAAGCTGATAAAATTCAGCGAGGCGGTCAGCGCGGCTGTCTTCATCCCGAAAACAAGGCGCAACTTGGAAATAACGGTCAAAACCTGACATCATCAATAATTGCTTGAACTGCTGCGGCGCTTGCGGCAGAGCGTAAAACTTACCAGGGTGCAAACGCGATGGGACGAGGAAGTCACGCGCGCCTTCTGGTGAAGATGCCGTCAAAATTGGTGTGTTAAATTCTTGGAAATCCTGTTCCCACATACGGCGGCGCACAGACGCAATCACATTGTTACGCAGGCGGATTTTCTTTTGCATCGCATCGCGGCGCAAATCCAAATAACGGTAACGCAAACGCACGTCTTCGCCGGCATTATCATCTTCCGCAACTTGAAACGGGATCACGGCAGCTTCTGATAAAACTTCTGCCGCTTCAACGCGCACTTCAATTTCGCCCGTTGGTAATTTCGCGTTAACAACCTCAGCCGCGCGTTCAACGACTTTACCTGTAACGCAGATCACATATTCATTGCGCCACTTTTCTGCTTCACTCAGCAATGGAGAATCGCTATCAATCACAATCTGTGTAATGCCATATGTATCACGAAGGTCAATAAACAAAAGACCGCCATGGTCACGCTTACGATTAACCCAGCCAGATAATTTTACGGTTTCGCCAACATTGGCTTTGCGAAGCTCTGCACATTTATGTGATCTATAGTCATGCATTATACAATGAATCCTTATTTGTAGCTATTTTCATCAGCCCACATAAAGCCAGAACTCAGCGCATTTTTCAAGCTTAAACACAGCCTGTTCACCAAAAAACATTAATTATTGCAAAGCCAATAAAAATCGCTAAGGTAGAGGCACTTAAAAAAGACGATAAAAAATAAAAAGACTAAATGGGGAATACACAATGAGACTGACCGCAGAATTTGAAGCCGCCAAGAAAAAAATCCTCCGCCAAGAAGAGCTGATGGAGATTATGCTTGATGAAACGCTTAATCAAAAAAGGCAGCATCTCAACGATATTTCTGATTATTATTTTGAACAGCACATGCAAGAAATCGCAAATCTTTACACGAGCATTAGCGACCGTATTGATTACCTTTATACCGTGCCGATCACAAAGGCGAGCAAGTCTTATTTGCAAATGCACCTCGCCGACATTAAAAAAATTGAACCGGCATTGGTCAAACGCATAGAAATAATGGAAGAAGAGTCTAAAAAACAAATATTAGCCCCTGAGCACCAAACAACCGTATCTAAAGTCATTATTGGCTTTGCAAAAATGGCTGATGGTCACAGAAACCTCGTCAAAAACTTTGCCCAAATGATTAAAGATCAACAAAATGGCAGCGCTCCGCCGCAGCCATAAGCCGCCTTAAACATAAGAATACGCCCCCGCTCCATAGGTTGTTTTTGTATATTATTTCGGTGCGCAAGATGAACTTCACGATTTATGTTTAGGTTTAAGGGCGATATAATAACCCTTATTAACCGCGCGACTTAGCAAAAGAAATTATAAACCACATGACCATTATTACATCATCGTCCGCACTTGCCGATTTTTGTCAAAAGCTTACCGCACTTCCTTATATTACAATTGATACCGAATTTTTACGGGAGCGCACATATTACCCTAAACTCTGCCTGATCCAAGTATCTGGCCCTAATGTCGAGGCCGTCGCAATTGACCCCATTGCCGCGCCCGATATTGACCTTGCCCCTCTCGCCGCGATTTTGAAAGACAAAAACATCGTCAAAGTCATGCATTCAGGCCGTCAGGATATGGAGATATTCTACAAGCTATTCGGCTTTTTACCTGCGCCCTATTATGACACACAAATCGCCGCCATGGTCTGCGGGCACGGTGAACAGGCCGGCTACGAAGCCTTGGTGCGCGGCATATTAGACATTCAAGTTGATAAAAGTAAGCAATATACAGATTGGTCAATCCGTCCATTAAGTCAGGCGCAAATCACCTATGCGTTAAATGATGTTATCTATTTAAAAGACGTTTATGAATCGCTCTGCGCCGAGTTAAAACAAGAAGGCCGCACCAAATGGGTTGAAGAAGAAATGAGCGCCATGCTCGATACTGAATTATACGACCCTCCGCTTGATGAATTATGGCGTAAAATCCGTATAAAAACCAATAAATCACAAAAACTCGCCATTTTACAGCAGCTTGCCATCTGGCGTGAAGAACTTGCCCGCAAAAGAGACATTCCGCGCAACCATGTGATGAAAGACGACACCTTATCTGAAATTGCTCTACAAGCACCAAATAATGTGAAGTCTTTAACGCGCATTCGCGGCATCAGCGACCGCCTTGCGGATAGCGATAAAGGCCGCACCATTCTAAAAATCATCAACCAAACTTCAGGCATAGCCCCCGAAGACTGCCCAAAGAAAGAAGCGCGCAATGCTTTGCCGCCGCATTTGCAATCAACGCTTGAAATGCTCAAAATGCTGCTGCGTATTCAAGCCGCTGACCATAATGTCGCAGCGAAACTGATCGCAAAGTCAGATGACCTTGAAGCCATCGCCATGAGCAATGATAGTAACCTTCCCGCATTAAAAGGCTGGCGTTACGAAATCTTTGGTGAAAAGGCGCTCGCGCTTAAAAGCGGTAAAATCGCATTTACGCTAAAAAATGGTAATATCCATACATTTGAAGTCGCCAGCGATACAGGAAAAAGCGATACAGGCAAAACTGGCGAATAAACATCAAATTACGCTAAGTTATTATAGCGCGGTAAAGCCGCCCCTTGCTGACTATCCGCGACCAAGCCATCATAGACTGATTCAAAGTCTTCAGGCTTACATGCGGTGTAACTTAGGCCATGTGAATGGGCAAATGCATTATTGGCTTGCGCCTTAAGGTAAGATGAATCGGCGCGCATTTGGCGAACTTCCGCTTCGCTAAGCGCCTGCGAGACATCGGTGATGACATGTAAAATATGCCCGCCAAAATCAAGGCCAGAGTTTACACCAACACGGCTATCCTCTAACACAATACAATTTAGCGGGCTGTGTTGCACGCCATGCGTTTTATTCATACGGTTAAGCCCCAATAAGTACGGGTCACCTGATGGCTTTACATCATAGCCTTGCTGGATCACATAATCTGATGCAATCGCATTCTTCCAAAAAACATCTTTAAGGCTTGCTGCCGCCATTGTGTGCTCAACCGTTTTAAAGGCTGAATTCGTAACAATTAAGGCTGGCTCATTATTATTGACCAAACTCTTAAACTTATTAAGGACTGGTTTAATCTCGGACACTAAATCAGGGCGCGCGGCCAATACATTATAAAACTCCGTGATGCGCTCTTGCGAAAAAGTAATATGGCTGGGGTTATCAATGGCGAATTGTGCTGATTTCTGCGACAATAAATCATGAAAATTCTTTGCGCCTGTGCCGCGCAGCAGGTCAAGTTCGCGCTGCGGCACTGTAATATTATACTGGCTCATATAATTGCGATGGACAGATTCATAAATGGCTTCTGTGTCTAACAATGTGCCATCCATATCAGACAAAGTCACCTGTATAGCGTGGCGCCCTTGTGGCTGATTCCCTTGCGACGATTGAGATTTTTTACCCAAAATCTCCTCCCTAATTTTTTATAATTAACTATTGATAGCACATCACTTATCAGCGAGTCAAAAAACAGCAGATTCTTATCCCAAGGCCACGCAAGAGCGTTGATGTTTACTGGTTACGCCCAAGCCACGCCGCGCCGCGCACGCCTGATGAATCGCCATGTTTCGGGGGAACAATATTGACATTTAGCGTATTTGAAAAACAGTATAGCGCCAATTTTTCAGGTAGCTCATCGTAGAGCCGCGCGATATTTCCCATGCCACCGCCAAGAACAATCGCATCAGGATCGATCACATCAACAACGCTCGCAAGGCCGCGCGCAAGACGGTCAATATACGCCGCCAATGATTGCTCTGCGGAATCATCACCAGCCTCAGAGCGCGCCACAATATCTGCCCCTTTTAGACGCTCTCCACTACGGCGTTGGTAGTCATTTTCAAATCCTGTACCAGAAATCCATGTTTCTAAGCAGCCAAATTTACCGCAATAACACGCCGCCCCAAGATACTCATTATCATCGGGGTTGCTGACATATTGCGCAATATAGGGTTTATGGTCATATATGGGCGATATAATAGCTTCACGCGCCTTAATGGCCTGCGAATTCAAAGCATCCGCATCGGCGCTATATTGACGCGGCCAAGGCAGAGGATTATGCCCCCATTCACCGCCAATACCGTTCATACCAATATGTGCCTTACCACTATAGGCAAGCCCAGCGCCGCAGCCTGTCCCAATAATTACGCCAAAAACCACGCCCTTACCCGCCGCTGCGCCATCGGCAGCTTCGGATACAGCAAAACAATTCGCATCATTATCCACCGCCACAGGCAGCGAAATCATATCCGTAAGGTCTTGTGCAAGCGGGTGACCATTTAACCATGTTGAATTTGCATTTTTAACATTCCCCGTCGCGCTGCATATTGTCCCAGGAATCCCGACACCCAAAGATGATATGCGCAATCCACATTCATCTTGCGCATGGTGCACAAGGCTTGTAATGCTTGCTAGCGTTGCTTGATAATCATCACGCGGCGAAGCTTTACGATGGCGAAAAATTTCTGCGCCGTTTACTGCATCCAAACAGATAATCTCAGTTTTTGTGCCGCCTAAATCTACGCCTGCAAACATGTGCTTCGCCCTGCTTTAAAACAATTCTAACATCATACAGCGCGCAGAGCCGCCGCCATAACGTTCAACCGTGTAAAGCGGCGTATAAAGGATTTTATCGTGATGAGCTTCATAGACTGCGATTTGCGCAGGGCTCAGCGCCTTATAGGCACTTTCTGACATCACCAGAATTTTCTCATCTTCCGCGCCGCGCACTTCAAGCGCATTACCGCAAAACGCCAAAAGCTGATCCATCGTAAGCTCGACAACTTTATGCGTTTTACGCAGACTCTCGAGCACAGCTTGGCGCTCACCATCATCAGTAATACATTCAGCGCAAATCGTTGCGACTTCCGTGCCAATATGCATCAACACATCAGTGTGATAAATTGGCTTACCGGTATGAGAACTCGTATCAAATGCAATTAATTTATAACCGTAATGATCTGCCCATTGCTGCGCAAGTTCACGGTCAGTGCGCGCCGAAAGCGCCGCATAACCAATCTTGTTCACATGGTCACGGCAAATTGATGCCGTGCTTTCTAAATTGGCGTTTTCTTTTGTATTATCACGAAAATCAAGGTCAAGCTTATAACTACGTGAAAACAAGTCAACGATTTGCGGCGTAAGTTCGCGCTTGCGTGACTGGTCTTTCATCTTATAAAGCGTCAAACGCCCATCAGGCATGGTCGATAGCCAATTCGGGAAGATATGATCGGGGCAATCGTCGCGCCCTAATATCTCCGTAATCACTACGCCATTTGCGACCAGCAAGTCACGCAAAGCTTGAAATTCGGCGCGGGCTTCCGCTGTTTTATCAATTGTCGGGCCTGCGCTTTGTTCGTCCTGATAATGGTTACTATCCATTGTTTCTGGGTTCGCATAAAAAATGGCGGGGTCAATCATCAAGATGTGATTGGTCGATTGTTTATTATTCATTATTTGATTCTCCCTATTAGGAAAGGGAGTATAACGGCTGATTTGTACTATTTAAAGATGTGAAATTTAAATATGTTGCGCAAAAACATGCGCCAGCTCCCAATATCCGCCCAATGCACATCACTATGCTGCATGCGTATATCCTGTGCACATTCTAATATCAGGCGATCAAAGCCCCTATTCGCAACCGCTTCATAGCCTGCACGGTCAATCGAAAGCGGGTCAAGATTCTGAATTTGAAACCACATAGCGGGCGCATATTCGCGATACGCATCAACCGCAACGTTATACCCCATTAAGAATATGCCGCTATTCCAGTAATGCCGCCCTGATTGCACATAGGAGCGGGCGAGCGCCTTGCGCGGCTTCTCGGTAAACGATGCCACTTCATGCAGCCCCGTCTTGTTTTCCTCGCCGCCTTCCATCGCTATTTCAATATATCCATATTCGGTTTGCGCGCGCACAGGAGTAATACCAAATAAAACAATATGTTTTTGCGCAATATCTTCATTCTGCGCGACCAGTGGCGCAAAAGCCGTAAAATCATCCATAACATGGTCACAAGGCAGCACCAGCAGCGAGCCTTCATGCATTTTGCGCATCTGTAAGTATCGCAGCGCCAAAGCTATCGCAGGGCCAGTATTACACGAAAGCGGCTCCGCAATAATCGCTTGCGGTTTAACGTCAATTTGCTGCAACTGCGCGGCGACAATATCCTTATAGCCCTGCGCTGTGACGATAATCGGCGCAGCAAAACATGCGGAGCGGCGCACCGTGTCTTGGAACAAGGTTAAGCCATTTTTCTTAAGGGTGAAGAACTGCTTCGGACGCGCAGGAGATGACAGCGGCGCAAGGCGGCGGCCGGCCCCGCCACATAATATAATTGGTATAATTTCACTCAATTTAGCAACCCTAACATATACACTTCACTTACATCTTTTGTTCAATATCACGTTTCAAGAAATCTGCATAGCTTCGAGACAAACCTTCAACCAGAGCTGTCTTCGCACGCCAGCCCAAATAATCCATCACTTGAGAATCCAGCACTTTACGCGGCGTACCATCGCGCTGCTCGTGGTCGAATAAAATCTCGCCTTTATAGCCAACAGCTTGTGCGATGAAAGTCGCGAGATCGCGGATCGTAACTTCTGTACCGCTACCGATATTCAGCGGCTTTTCATCACTGTACCCTTCCAAGGCACATAGCGCGCCCTCCGCCAAGTCATCGACATATAAAAATTCACGCAGTGCGCGTCCACTGCCCCATAATTTAACTTGGGGTTGCTCAAAGCTTTTTGCATTATGCAGCTTTAAAATCAGCGCAGGAATAACATGCGAAGAAAAGCCATCATAATGATCCCCTTCGCCATAGAGGTTACAAGGCATCAAGGATATATAATCCATACCATATTCACGGCGATAATAGCTGCAAAGCCGCGTACCCACGATTTTGGCGAGCGCATAGGCTTCATTACTGGCCTCTAAAGACGATGTCAGCAAACTTTCTGGCTGCAATGGCTGCGGCGCGTCTTTGGGGTAGATACATGACGACCCCATAAATACCAATTTGCGCACTTTATGTTCATAAGCGCCATTTATGACATTTTGCGCCATTGATAAATTATCATTCAAAAATTCAACAGGGTATTTTTCATTCGGCGCAATGCCGCCAACCCGACCAGCGGCGTGAATGATCACTTCGGGACGCCGCTGCGCCATCCAATCATAAACGGCGTTTTTATCCGTTAAGTCCAAATCGTTACGCTCCGCGGTCAGGACAATAACATCGCGCCGCTGCTGTAACAGGCGCATGATTGCGCCGCCCACCATGCCGTTATGACCTGTGACAAATATAGAACGACCAGAGAGATCAAAATGCGACATTGCGGTTCTTCCGAGGATTATTGATGTTCGCCTAAGGCGGCGGCGATCATTTCATTAATGAGATTTTGGCGAGAAATTTGCGCTGACCAGCCCAAGTCACGTTTTGCCAAAGACGCATCGCCCTGCAAAACATGCACTTCGCTAGGGCGATAAAACGCAGAAGATATATTAACAGCAACCGCACCATTTTCAAGGAAAATACCTTGCTCCTCTTGCCCGTTGCCTTGCCATTTTATAGGCATACCAAGCACTGCAAAAACATCTTCGACAAACAAACGTACACTGCAAGAAACGCCAGAGGCCAGCACATAGTCGCGCGGCGTATCTTGCTGTAACATCAGCCACATCCCTTCAACATAGTCTGCGGCGTGCCCCCAATCTCTTTGTGCATCCAAGTTACCAAGGGTTAGGCAAGTTTGCCGGCCTTGTTTGAGCGCAATTGCACCTTTAACAATTTTCTGCGTTACGAAGTCGTCGCCACGTTTGGGGCTTTCATGGTTGAATAATATGCCGTTCACCGCATATAGGCCTTTCGCCTTTCGGTAATTAAGCACTGCATTATGCGCAATCAGCTTGCCTTCCGCATAAGGGCTCTCAGGCGTAAAAGGTGAGTTTTCATTTTGCGGCGCGGGCGCATTACCAAATAACTCAGAAGTCCCCGCCTGATAAAAACGGCATTTCGGCGCACGCTCATACACCGCACGCAGCAATTTCTCCACCCCATGACCATTAACGTTTTTGGTATATTCTGGCATAGAAAAACTAATGCCAACATGGCTCTGCGCCGCAAGGTTATAGATCTCGTCAGGCTGCACGTCTGCAATTACGCGCTGCAATGATGCTTCATCGCTCATATCGCCATAATGAAATGAAATATCCCCCAGCATATCTTGCAAATGCACACGATCATCATGCGCGAGCGCTTGGCGCATACCGTGAACGCTGTAACCTTTATCTAAAAGTAGCTTTGTGAGATAAAAACCGTCTTGACCTGTTATGCCCGTGATTAAAGCTTTCTTCATCCACTCCCCCGAAAAAGCAACGCTTAAGAACCGCAGCTTATATTCTAAAGTATTCACACACCAATGCACAACCGCGAAATACAATATCATAGGGAACCTTTTATTAGGCCATGCGTATGAATAAACAAATAAAAGAGAGGAAAAACAATGAAGTATTTAAAACTTATTCTTGCATGCCTATTTTTAGCATCAACGCCTTTAATGCTTAGCGCATGTGACAAAAATTCTGATTTAGAAGAAGCCGCAGAAGAAGTCAGCGATGAAATTGACGATGCAACAACCAATTAAACAAAAGAGAAGGAGCAAGCCATGCCAATAGCACAAACACAAGACTCCGTTCTAAGTGATTTATTTAAAATTGTTTTAGCGGTCATATTGCCACCGCTCGGCGTTTTAATCGAAACAGGGCTATCAAAGCACCTACTCTTAAACTTGCTACTGACAATGCTGGGTTTTATTCCAGGCATCATACATGCCGTTTATATAATCGCGCGTTATTAACTTCGTCGCCGTTTAAAAGCAATAAAAAATCCCTTAGCTTTCTATCAGGCTAAGGGATTTTTTGTTTTTGCATACCAGCTACGCCGCGTCGCGGCTATAGGCATTGTAAGCCGTCGTATCCATCTGTATTTGCGCAATAGCAGCAATATAAACAGGGAATTTTATAGCCCCGCCCAAAGCCTCAATCAAACCAACGCGCTTCTTTTTACGCAAACAGCGCAATGTTTTTGCACATTCGCATGTTACGCGACCAAATAATGATTCATCATTTTTATAGAAAAATAAAGTCTGATCAACCACACGTATCGTTATCGCCTCACCTTTGGGAACAGATTGCGGCACAACGACCACAAGCGATTTATCTTTCCCAATTATAAATTCACACTCATTAAACATAATAAGACCCCTCTTGTCCGGAGTATATGTATAATCATAAAGAGTTAACAAAAGATTAACAAAACTTAAAAATCTATTAATAATTAGAATATATGCGGATCTTTTTCTGTGCGTTTATCACGCAAGCCATGATAATAATTTCGGCGGAACGGATACATCAATTGATGACGAAAGGCCACAGGCATAGCTTGCTTTATGCCAATATCAACGGGCGGGCGGCGGTCTTCGTTAAAATAGGAACGAAACACCCAATCCCAAAGCATAATATTTTCACCAAAGTTTTTATCGCCCTCACGTAAATCTTTACTGTGGTGCCAGCGATGCAATTCAGGCGTATTGAAAAACCACGAAATCGGGCCAAACTTCATATCGACATTGCAATGGGTCAGCATTCCGATAAAGGCGGTAACAGCGCTTAGCCATTTCACTACCTCCATAGGCGCCCCTAATACAAGCAGTAAACCAAGCGCCATAACAATAGAAATCAAACTATCAATGAAGTGGAAACGTCCGGTATTAACAATCCATAGACGTTTAACACTGTGATGAATGGCATGGAACGCCCACATTGGCGGCCAACGATGGCCCATACGATGCGCGAGATAAAGCATAAATTCGGCGCTAACAACGCCCAAAATAACTTGCGCTGCCATCGGCCATTCACGTGGCCATATACCGCGCCCTGCTTCTGCAGCTGGCGTTAGAAAAGCAGAAAGCCCAATGACTCCGCCGAAAACCAACAGCCCCTGCACCAAGCCTTTTGAGCTTAATGTATGCGCCAAATCCTGCCAAAGCTGCCCATCCGCGCCAAGCCACTCACGTTCATGCGGCATAAAACGTTCAAGAAAAAATAAGGTCAGCGCTAGAAACACATAAGCGAGGTTAAAGTATAAAATCGGCTGTCCAATATGCATACCATAGGCGAAAAGAGCCAAACAGCAGCCAAATAAAAAAGGCCAACTGCCCCATCTCAAAATTGATTTTATCGCCATAATCTCGCCTTACTGTTACATAACCACAAAATACGCATACACGCATAAAGAGTAAACAAAAAAGCGCCCAAAACAGGCGCTTTTCTTTATATTACATTTGAAACAGTTCTATTACTTTTCAGCAAACGGGTCCGTCACCAAAATCGTATCATCGCGCTCTGGACTTGTTGACAGCAAAGCAACCGGCACACCTATAAGTTCTTCAAGGCGGCGAACATATTTAACGGCAGCGGCAGGTAAATCTGCCCAGCTTCTTGCGCCATATGTACTTTCGCTCCACCCTGGAATCGTTTCATAAACAGGTGTCGCTTTTTCTTGCTCTAACTGTGAAGATGGGTAATGGTCGTATTTCTGGCCGTCAATTTCATAACCAATACAGATTTTAAGCTCTTCAAAGCCATCGAGAACGTCAAGTTTCGTCAAAGCGATACCATCAACCCCGCCAATAGTTAGCGCTTGACGCACCAATACCGCATCAAACCAACCACAGCGACGTTTACGCCCTGTGACAACGCCAAATTCGCGTCCACGCTTACCAAGACGCTCACCATCATCATCAAATAATTCTGTAGGGAACGGGCCTGTGCCAACGCGCGTTGTATACGCTTTTGTGATACCAAGAACATAACCGACAGATTTCGGACCAACGCCAGAACCAGTAGAGGCCTGACCAGAAATGGTGTTAGATGATGTTACAAACGGATAAGTGCCATGATCAACATCAAGCATGATCCCCTGTGCGCCTTCAAACAAAATTTTCTTACGTTCAAGCTTTGCCGTTTCTAATGTACGCCAAACAACATCAGCAAAAGCCAAAATTTGATCTCTAATTTCCATCAAATCGTTAAACACACCATCCGCATCAATTTGCTCCGCGCCAAGGCCTTTAAGCAAAGCATTATGGTGGAGTAATTGATTGTCAATTTTCTCACGCAGCAAGCTTTCATCACGCAAATCGCATACGCGCACGCCACGGCGCGCAACTTTATCTTCATAAGCTGGGCCAATGCCGCGCCCTGTTGTGCCGATTTTTTCTTTACCGCGCGCCGCTTCTAACGCCGCATCCAGTTTTTGATGCACAGGCAAAATCAAGTTCGCGTTTTCCGCAAGCCTTAAGTTATGCGGGCCAATATCAACCCCTTTAGCAGAAACAGTTTCAATTTCTTTTAACAGCGCCCATGGGTCAACAACAACGCCATTACCAATAACGGAAATTTTTCCGCCACGCACAATACCAGATGGCAAAAGGCTTAATTTGTATTCAACGCCGTCAATCACCAAAGTGTGACCTGCATTATGGCCGCCTTGGAAGCGTACAACCACATCCGCGCGTGAAGAAAGCCAATCGACAATCTTTCCTTTACCTTCATCACCCCATTGGGAACCAATAACCGCAACATTTGCCATTTTAATTTTCCTTATATCTATACAGATAGTTAAAAACACAGTTATGCCGCGCAATTTTTGCGCTGCTCAAAACGTAATTCAATGGTAAGGGAATTTTTATACTGAATAATACCAGTAAATTACGCTTAGTACTCGCATATTTAAGGGCTTTGCGTCAAGGCAAAAACAAATTATCTTTGCCGCATAAGAAAAACGCGCCCAAAGGCGCGCTGATCAACATTATATATACGCGCCAGAATTAAGGCTGCGTTTGCGGGCCGCCACCATCTTTCTTCTGTGATGGCGTATTATTATTCGCATGGCTTACAGCCTGCGCAGAGCCACGTGCTTGTGCGTTAAACTCATGTGTAATTTCACCGTCTTTGACATCAATTTTTACTGTGCCGCCTTCTTTCAGATCAGTGAATAGAATCTCATCAATCAATTCATCCGTCGCGATATATTTATCAATCGCGCGGTTCATTGGACGGCCGCCCATTTCTTTATCATAACCAGCAGCGGCGATAAAATCACGCGCGGCGTCTGTAATGACAAGATCAATCGCTTTATCAGCGAAAAGCTGATCTGTACGTTTCTTGATCAATTTATCAAGAACCATACGCACCGTGTTTTCGCTTAAGTGATCAAAAGAGAACACATCATCTAAGCGATTGTGTAGCTCCGCTGGGAATTTCGCTTTAATGGCCGACAAGTAAGGGTCGCTCGCCGTTTCGTCGCCAGCTGCGGCAGCAAAACCCGGCGCGCCTTTTGCAACACTTTCATCCTTAAGGTTTGTTGTCAGAATGAAAAACGTGTTTTTAAAGTCAACCGTATTCCCTTCACCATCCGTCATGCGCGCATCATCAAATGTTGGAAGGAACACTTTCAGCACTTCTGGATGGGCTTTTTCAATTTCATCAAGTAACACGACCGAATATGGGTGCTGACGAATTTCTTCTGTAAGCTGACCACCATCACTGTGACCAACATAACCTGGAGGCGCACCTTTAAGGCGTGCAACAGAATGCTGTTCAGCATATTCTGACATATCAAAACGCGCAAAATGCATGCCTGTTTCTTCTGCTAATGCTTTTGCAAGTTCCGTTTTACCAACGCCTGTTGGCCCTGCAAACACATAAACGCCCATAGGCCCTTCTGAACGGCCTAAGCCGGCATTTGCACGTTTAAAGGCACGCGACAATGCTTCAACAGGCTTATCTTGGTCAAAAACTTTTGCTTTAAGATTATCGGTGAGCGCTTTCATCTGCTGACCATCGCCAATATCTAAACGCGCCGATTCAATGCCCGTATTCTCAGCAATAATGCGCATAATGTCACTCACAGTGACTTTATGCGTTTTACGCTCATTCACGTCATTATACTTGACGCGCATATGTGCGCCCGCATCATCCAAAATATCAAGCGGCGTATCAGGCCATTTGCCTTCCGGCATATAACGTTTCGCCATGCGTACGGCAACTTTTATCGCATCTTCATCATAATCAACACCATGCTTAACAGAAAGCAGATCATCCACTGACTTACGGCACGCCATAATCGTGTAACCTTCGCTAAGTTCTTCAACGCGCACTTCTTGCGTACGGCGTTTAAGCGCGGCATCTTTACGTATGGAGTTTTTATATTCTTTCGGTGTCGTGCCTGCAATCATGCGAATTTTACCGCGCGCCAATAATGGCTTCAGCATGTTTGACAAATCCGCGCCGCCGCCTGATGCTGCGCCCGCACCAACAACCGTGTGATATTCATCAATAAACAGCACAATATCCTGTTCTTGCTCAAGCTTTTCAACAATTTCCTTTACGCGTTTTTCAAAATCACCGCGATATTTTGTCCCTGCTGTAAGCTGACCGACATCAAGGCTAACAATTTGCGCACCTTTTAGCACGTCTGGCACGTCGCCCGCCTCGATGCGCGCGGCGAGCCCCTCGATTAACGCCGTTTTACCAACGCCAGCTTCACCAACCAAAGCTGGATTTGGCTTACGCTGACGCGTTAAAATACGGATCATTTTATCAATTTCTTCTTCACGACCAAAGAAAGGCTCAAAATCACCGTCTGATGACTGCTTATTCATATTCGTAAGATAAGGGATCTCAACGAATTTTTTAATGCCTGTAATGCTTGGTGGCGGAGCTTGGTGATTTTGTCGTGCATAACGCAAACCTTTTGCGTTTACGCCTTCGGCCTTAAATATATTCGCCGCCTTAGAGGCTTCATCATCTTCTAAAACGCGCGAAAGCAATTCACTTGGCGGCGTAATTTTACCTGCCAAATTATCCGCGCTCCAGCTATCTAAAATCTTCTTAGATGCGGGGTTAAGCTGCATTGTCGCAGCTGTTACGCGCGGCTGAAAACCATGTGATGTTTTCTTCTGGCGTGCATTTACAGCTTCTTCCGCTGCGGCTGTCGATAAATTACTAAAAATATTTTGGAAAACATCATCACCAAAGAAATTAATGATAACTTCTGCTTCGGTTTCTTCCATGATTGCGCGCGCAACCAATAGATCTGAAGCTTCATCGACTTTGAGCATGTTCATGCCATCAACAATGCGGCGTTCAATGCGTTGATATGCAGTATCATTTTGCATGATAATAATTCTCCCTGTTATATACTTTTTATTATTATGTATCACGGCAAAGCTTATAAAGTGCTTTTTAAATACGTAATACAGGATTTCATATTACTCCAAATCCAATATAGTAGACTAACCATTATCGGACAAATGTAAAGTCATAATTTGACAAAATATCAATTTATCCTGCCACTAACTTCACAGATAACCGCGCAGCCATTATATTTATTGTGATTATTTATCAGTACATTAATGCGTATTACGCTTTACCAATAAGCGCACATAAACCGTCAACGACTTCTAAAACGCGCTGCGTATCAGCGCCTTCTGCCATAACGCGGATAAGCGGTTCAGTGCCCGATGCGCGCACCAAAACACGCCCCGACGTATCAAGGCTTTTATCCGCATCGGCGATGGCGTTTTGTATTTCTGTGCGCTCTAGCGGGTTAGCGCCAGCAAAGCGCACGTTTTTCAAAATCTGCGGCATAGGCTCAAACAAACGCAGGGCGTCGCTTGCTGGCTTTGCGCTTTGCTTCAAAAAACGTAATATCTTCATTGCCGCCAAGAGACCATCACCCGTTGTGCTGTGGTGACCTAAAATAATATGCCCTGATTGTTCGCCGCCCAAAGTAAAATCTCCATCTTTCATTTCTTCGACAACGTAACGGTCACCGACCGCTGTGCGGCGCATTTTTATCCCTTCATCCGCCAAAAAACGTTCCATACCTAAATTGGACATAACCGTTGTCACAATCGTATCATTTTGCAGCTCACCGTTTTTATGCATCTCAATCGCCAGCGCCGCCATAAGCTGATCGCCATCGACCATATTGCCTAGCTCATCAACAACGATTAGCCTGTCAGCGTCGCCATCTAAGGCTATACCAATATCTGCGCCATGTTCCTTAACGGCGGCTTGCAATGCCTTCGTATCCGTCGCGCCGCATTCTGCGTTAATATTGCGTCCATTGGGGCTTACGCCAATCGATATCACTTCCGCTTCAAGCTCCCACAGAAGCTTGGGCGCAATTTTATACGCTGCGCCATTAGCCGCATCGACAACAATTTTCATGCCCGAAAAGTCAAAAAACCTTGGTACGGCTGATTTCACATACTCTAAATAACGTCCATGGGCATCATCAAGGCGGCTTGCCTTACCCAAATCAACATCGACATAAACAGAATCATCAAATCCTTTATCGATAAAATCTTCAATCTCATATTCTTTATCATCGGATATTTTATATCCATCCGCGCCAAATATTTTAATGCCGTTATCATGGTAAGGATTATGTGAGGCTGAAACCATGATGCCAAGATCACAGCGCAAACTGCGTGTCAGCATAGCCACTGCTGGCGTTGGCAAGGGGCCTAGCAAAACAACATCAACCCCCATCGACAAAAACCCAGAAGCCATCGCCTGTTCTAACATATAGCCAGATTCACGCGTATCCTTGCCAATCACAACACGTTTGGTCTGCACATCGTCCTTACCGCGGATCATCAAGGCAGAGGCGGCAACTGCGACCTGCTGGACAAAATCAATCGTCATTGGGAATTTGTTTGCGCAGCCCCGAATACCATCTGTACCAAAATAACGTTTCTTCATCTTCTTCTCTTTCACGGCTTGTGGCGCGCTTTTTATCTCAAAACTTTTTAGCTCAATTTATGGAGCATTACATCACCCCTACCTCAAAACAGTTTAATTTGCAATTCACGATTAAGCCATCCCTTAAAAACAAGGGTTTCAAAACAGCAAAAAACAAAGTAAAATACATTTATACGTATAAAGAATTTATGCGCACACCCTCCACAGCTTAAAATAACACGAGGTCCGTTTTGGCAGAAGAACAAGACGACAATATTGAAAAAGAAGATAAAAAAAACAGAAAGGGCGCACCCGATCCCTCGGCTGCGCCTGCCCCTGCTGGTAACATTACAACGCTAGGCAGTGATATTGAAATTTTATGCGACCACCCAATGCCGCATCTTAATTCTGGTGAGCTTGAGGCTTATGCCGCACAGCTGAGCAGCGGCAAAGCCTGCTTTGCCATTTTGTGTGAAAACTTTCTTGTCCCGCGCACATTTTTAACCAGTAAATTCTCGCAGCTTGCAAACACCAACATTGTGCGCGTCATCGCCTCCGGCGTTGTCTACTGGCCGCCGCAAGGCCGCCAGCGCTATGTGTTTGTTTATGAAGACACACTTGGCAATCCGATTTTGCCAGCCAACCAGCCGCAGGCTTTGGGCTTAAAGCATGAAAGATTGATGAATAACGTTTTAAAACCGCTTGTCATCTTAATGCTGGAACTGCGCGACGCAGATTTAGTACATGGCGGGATTCGCGCATCCAATCTTTTTGATGGCAATGCGGCCAATTACGATCAAATCATACTTGGCGAATCCCTCTCTGCACCGCCAACATATCACCAACCATCGATTTACATGCCCATCGAAAAAGCAATGACCCCTGCCTATGCGCGCGGCGTATCAACGTTTTCAGATGATGTCTTCGCGCTTGGCGTGACACTGCTGACCCTTATGCGCAAAGAAGACCCTTTGATGAACATGCGTGAAGATGATATTTTACGCCAACGCATTGAAAACGGCACATATGGTTTTTTCACCACCCACCAGCGAAACACAGGCCCACTAATGGAACTGTTACGCGGCTTGCTGCATGATGACTGGCAACAACGCTGGACGATCGAAGAAGTTCTGGCATGGATGGATGGCAAGCGCCTTGGCCCCAAAAAAGGGCGTATGTCACGCGCAAAGGCCGTACGAGCCTATGAATATGAAAATTTAAAGATCATTCGCCCCGAAAGCTTTGCTTATGAATTACAGTTCAACCCCAAAGTCGCAAAAGACACCATACAAAGTGATGCTTTTGAAACATGGGTACAGCGCTCTCTAGGCAATGACAGAATTACGACAGATTTTCAGGATGCGAAACAGTCAGCACATATACATGGCAAA
>DELD01000066.1:0-9471 GCA_002354205.1 Micavibrio sp. UBA2705
AGAAAGCGCATCATCAAAGCTGCGTTTCGGGTCGGTATCGGTGCGGCTGGTTTGGATATGCGCCCCCGCATCAAAATAGACCTCGAACAAAGCCGATAAATCCTGCCCCGCACTCACCTTACCGTATTTCAGCGTCATGCGCTGCCCAGCGGGAATACTCCAGACATTTTTAAATATACAATGCGGCGCAGGCACGTATGACAGGCGCATATAAAGCGCTAAAACATCCGGATTAATCGTTTTCTCTCGCTGAAAATCGGGCTGTGCGGCAAAGGCCTTTAGCTCAGAAGCAAAAAGGATTTGCTCCCCCGCCCAGCCAACATAAAGCGGTTTTTTACCAAAACGGTCGCGCAGTAAATGTAGTTCTTTGCTCTGACGGTCCCATAGCGCAATCGCGAACATGCCATTGATTTTCTGAACCGCCGTATTAATGCCCCAATGCTCAATCGCGGCAAGCAAAACTTCTGTATCGCTATGGCCGGTGAACTGATGCCCCGCATCTTCTAAACTGCGCCGCATATCGAGGAAATTATAAATCTCACCATTATAGGCGACAACATAGCGCCCGCTTTGTGAGTGCATAGGTTGATGACCATGGCTTGATAAATCAACAATCGCTAAGCGGCGATGGCCTAATGTAAGCGGCGTATCTTCGTCGCTCCATACGCCAGAAGAATTAGGCCCACGATGCGTCAAGCTGTCATTCATGGCCTCGACCATGCTGCGCATTGCATCTCTATGAGAAGCATCACGCGCCCCGATATCAAAAATGCCGGTTATGCCACACATGAATTATGCTTTCTGTTCCCAGCCGCCGCGCTCAGTTTGCTGCCAATAGGTCAAGTTATGCCCTGCGTCTTTATAGGCTTTCCAGCGTAGCCGCGCCGCAGCCACCTCATTTGCATCTTGCCCGCTAAACATTTCGCAGCATAATGAAAAATCATCTAAATCTGTATACTCATCACTCGCTGCATTGCCGTTCGTCAGCACAAGCATATCCGCCTTATTGGCGTTTTCACCGCTGGCGGTAAGCAAAACGGGCTGATCCGCGCTATCGTCATTATTCGCCGCGCCATGGGGAATAAAGCCATTTTCTTTATATGACCATATCGCCTCGCTGAGGCTTTCAATCCGTGCTTCATCAGCAAGGCGCACCAAAATGCGCTTGCCGTTATCAAGCGCCTTGCGCAGTAATAACGGCAATGCTTGGTCTAAGCTATGTTGCTGTAAATGATAAAAGCGGATATCCGTCATAAATGCTCAGCTTACTCGTAATGATCAGTGATCAGCTTATGCAAAGCGCGCACCCCAGCGCCAGTACCGCCAAGCGGGCCTAATGGCTTATCTTTATGCGCCCAAGCTGTGCCTGCAATATCCATATGTGCCCAAGGACGGTCTTTATCAATAAAGAACTCAAGGAAAGCGGCCGCCGTCGAAGCGCCGCCAAAGCGAGATACTGTACCCAAATTGCGGTAATCCGCCACTTTACTCTTCATTTCTTCACTAAAGTTTTCGCCAAGCGGCATCCGCCAGAGCTGTTCGCCGCTTTTTGCGCCAGAACTTTCCATTTTCGACCATAAATCATCATCGTTACAGAAAACGCCCGTAAACTCAGTGCCCAACGCCACCATAATCGCGCCAGTAAGTGTCGCAAGGTCGATAAGCACCTTTGGATCGTCTTGTTCTTGAACGTAAGACAGGGTATCACAAAGCACCAAGCGTCCTTCGGCATCAGTGTTCAGAACCTCAATGGTTTTACCGTTATAGGCCTTGATAATATCACCTGGGCGATATGCATTATCAGAAGGCATATTTTCAACAAGGCCGATTGCGCCGACAACATTAACCGGCGCTTTACGCAATGCGAGTGAATACATTAGGCCGCAGACAGCAGCAGAGCCGCCCATATCCATTTTCATCATATCCATTTGCGCGGCAGGCTTAATTGAAATGCCGCCCGTGTCAAATGTAACGCCCTTACCAACGAAGCCCAGCGGCTTTTCATCGGCCTTGCCGCCATTCCAGCGCATAATCACCATGCGCGGCTTACGAATAGAGCCTTGCCCTACCGCCATTAATGCGCCCATGCCCATTTTAAGCATTTTCTTATCATCAAGAATCTCAACTTGAACGCCAAGTGGTTTCAGCTTTTCTTTAACGATCTCTGCATAGCTCTCAGGGTAAAGAACATTTGGCGGCTCATTCACAAGGTCACGGGCAAAGAACACGCCCTGCGCCATCGCATCAAGCATCTGATATACTTTATCTGCCACTTCACTTTGCGAAGAAATAAAATCAACCGCGTCAAGCGCGGTATCGTCATCATTTTTCTCGCGTTTATCTTTGTATTTATCGAAATCATAAGACGCAAGATTAAGGCCTAGAGCCAAATGCGCGATCAATAAATCTACGCTTAAGTCACTATCGGTAACACCGTAATCCATATATACGCCTGCATGTGCAACGCCACTTTGCTTCAACGCCTTTGCAAGCTTACCGCCTGCAATCTCCGCATTATCCGCATCCATTTTCTCTTCATCGCCAAGGCCGAGCAATATCGCTTGCGAAAAACCTGTCACTTCTGGCAAATGCAGAACCAATGTTTGCCCCAACTTAAACTTAAAATGCTTTGATGCATTATAATGCTGTGCAATCAAGCCGCCTGTTTGCGAATCTAGAGATTCGAGCGTGCCTTTTAACTCTTGGCCTTTAAACACGGGGAAAACCACTGTATCAGCGGCGCTGTTTACGTCAGCGAGAAATGAGAGTTTCATGTGTATTCCTTAAAATTTAAATAGATCGATAATTGTTTACAAATGTCCTGCAATCATGGCCCTCCCCCTAAAAAAGGTCAATCCATAAGGTCGGCAGAATTTGGACTCATGCACATGTTGCGCATAAGAACTTGAATTTTGAAAAACAATCGTCCATAAAAAGCGCATGAGTATTATCAATAAATATTTATTTTGGCAGCTTTTAGGGATCACGATTGTCGTGTCGCTTACCCTTACGGGTGTGATCTTCCTTTCGCAATCTTTGCGCTTCCTTGAGCTCATCATTGAATCAGGCGCGTCGAGTAGCATTTTCATGCTGTTGATCCTCCTTGCTCTGCCGCGCTTTTTTGAAGTCATCGTCCCCGTTGCCCTTTCCGTCGCTGTGCTGTTTTTATATAACCGCATGACCACAGACAGCGAACTTATCGTTATGCGCTCGCTCGGTTTCTCCCCTGGGCGCATTGCCCGCCCTGCGATTTTATTATCTTTGCTCATATCCCTGTTACTCATGGTGATGACGACATGGGCTGGCCCTGCGGCTTTGGCGAAAATGCAGCGCCTGAGAAAAGACGTCACGGCGGAGTATTCAAGCCTAATTTTCCGCGAAGGCGTGTTTAATTCTGTCGCGCGTGGGGTCACCATCTATATACGCAAACGCAATGATGATGGCAGCATGAGCGGCATTCTTATTCATGACGAACGTAATAAAGGCGAACCCGCCACAACCATCGCCGCGAAATCAGGCACAATTGTCTCCACGCCAACAGGACAGCAAGTTTTGGTCAAAGATGCCGTCCGCCAAAGCATAAACAAAAGCTCTGGCGCGCTGAACAGGCTAAAATCTGCGCGTTATAGCATCGACATCCCCAACGATAAAGGCGGCGCAACAGACCGCTGGGTCGAGCCTGACGAGCGCACTTTTTTGCAGCTTTTAAACCCTGATTTATCAGACCAAGACGACCTTCGCCACAAGCGCGAATTTATGGTCGAAGCGCATCGCCGTATCATCAGCCCTCTGCTTGCGCCATGTTTTGCATTAATCTCGCTCTGTGCGCTTTTGTTAGGCCCTGTGAGCCGGCGCGGTCAAGGTAAACGCATTATCGGCGCCGCGGCAAGCGTGATCGTTCTACAAAGCATGTATCTCGTCTTCTTCAATATCGCAAAAGACCATAATTTTGGTATTGTCTTGCTTTATATCATCACACTCGCGCCGCTTATATTTTGCGGCTATATCATTAGCGAATTTGGTGAAAACCTGCGCAGCAAGCTGCTACGCTACGGCGCATCATCGACAAATGCGCGTAAACAACAAAGCAATCAAGGCGCAGCGATATGATCAACACATTAAATATATATCTGGCGAAAAATTATTTGCGTAACAGCCTTGGCTTACTGCTCGTCTTTTTAAGCATTATTTACTTGTTTGATACCGTCGAATTGATCCGCCGCGCCAGCAAGTTTGAAGATGTCCACATGCCGATGATTTTGCACATGGCGCTCTTAAAACTGCCGGAAGTTGGGCAAATCATTATGCCTTTTGTTATCTTATTTGGCGCAATTTATACTTTTTGGGCGCTATCAAAAAGAAGCGAGCTTGTTATCCTACGCGCCGCCGGCCTTTCTGCATGGCAGTTTTTAACTCCACTTATCGCCGTTGCTATGCTGCTGGGCATTTTTCAAATCACCGCGATTAACCCGCTAAGCGCGGCGCTTCTCGCGCGGTTCGAACAGCTAGAAAGCTCTCACCTCAGCCACCAAAAAAACCTCATCGCGCTATTTGAAGGCGGGCTATGGCTTAAACAGAAAAACGAAGACGATAAAGACGGATATATAATTATTCACGCCGAAAAAGTTCACCGCGCGACATGGCAACTTGATAATGTGATTGTCCTTTACTTTGATAAGGATGACAGCTTTACCCGCCGCATTGATGCGCCAAGCGCGACGCTCAGCAAAGGCCAGTGGATATTTCAAAACGCCACACTTAACGCCGGCAATAGCCCCGCTTTGCCCGCCGATGAATATGCGCTGCCGACCGATTTAACGCGCGAAGATATTGAAGAAACATTTTCATCCCCCGAAACCATATCTTTTTGGAAACTTCCTGCCTTCATCAAGACATTAGAAGCCGCAGGATTCGACAGTACGCGCATGAAGATTCACTTACATAACCTGCTATCGCTGCCTGTTTTATTTGCTGCGATGATCTTCTTAGCGGCTGTAGTCTCGCTGCGCCCGCAGCGTTCCGGCAACACATCCTTATTATTGCTGTCGGGAATATTCCTTGGCTTCGTCATTTTCCTTGCCTCCAGCTTCCTCAAAGCGCTTGGCATCTCACAGCAAATTCCCATCATTTTATCCGCATGGTCTCCCGCAACACTCACCTTATTGCTCGGCGGCGCAGCTTTATTTACATTAGAAGACGGATAAACCTTGACCTTGGAACAAAACCACACTAAATAATCTGTTCGATAAGAGAAAATATTTTCCCTGAAAATGTACAAACAACGCTTAAGACACCCCGCCAAGAAAGAAAACTGTGCACGGTCTCTTAAATTAAGTTTAGTAACCTTTCAGTAAGAATCTACATATATTATCTATAGTAAATCTATATCAACCGTACAGATTCGGTTTGTAGTGCGGTAGCAAAAGTAATTAGGGGCTTTAATAATGAATATCTTAGGCGTAACACGTAATTTTGTTGCGGGATCACAAAAGCGCATTATGCGCAGTTTTCTTGTCGGTTTTTCGCTTATCGCACTCACAGGCTGTGCAAGCGCCCCTGACCCTGCGTTAACAGGCGGCATTTCAGACCCATTTGAGGGCATGAACCGCGCAGTATTCGCATTTAACGAAGGCGCTGACGCCGTCGTTCTCAAGCCTATAGCTGAAGGCTATAGATTCATTGTCCCTGCCCCGGCGAGAACAGGCGTTCGTAACGCATTGCGCAATTTAAAAAGCCCCATTATCTTTGGTAACGAGATATTGCAAGGCGATTTTGACGGCGCAGGCAAAGCATTTACCCGCGCTGCGATTAACTCTTTAGTCGGCGTTGGCGGTCTGTTTGACGTCGCCGGCTATGAAGGCATTGAATATGAAGAAGAAGACTTTGGACAGACCCTCGCCGTTTGGGGGCTTGGTCACGGCCCCTTCATGATTGCGCCCATTATGGGCCCTGGCTCATTCAGAGATTTTTCTGGCAAGCTTGTTGATAATGTAATGGATCCGCTATATTGGTGGCTCAACAATACAGATCAAGAAGAATGGCTCTATGCCCGCCTCGGCACACAAGCGATCTCAACACGTGAAGAACTTCTTGACGTACTCGCAGAGTTAAAAATGGGCGCGATTGATTACTACGCAACAGTGCGCAGCGTTTACGTTCAAAACCGTGCCGCACTTGTGGCTGATCAGAACCCAGATGATGCATTCTTCAATGACATCCCTGACTATGAAGACTAAATAGAGCAAAACATATATAAACGACAGAAAAGACAAGGCACAGGATTAATGAATAAATTCTTTTTAATCTCTTTTTCAGCGCTCTGCTTGGCGTTTACAGGGCTCATTGCACATGCCGTGAGTGATAAAGCATATGCCTCCGCGGCAGACGCAAATGCTAAAGAAGCTGAAGATTTCATTGCACAGCTTTCCAATGAGGGGCTTGCCTTTCTCGCAAACGACAAACTATCCCTTGCGCAAAAAAAGGCACGCTTTAAAAAGCTTCTCGATAACAAATTTGACATTAAAACCATCGGCCAGTTTGCGCTTGGCGTTCATTGGCGCAACGTATCCGACAATGAGAAAGCGGAATATTTAGACTTATTTGAGAAAATGGTCGTTAATGTATACGCGCGCCGCTTTAATGAATACCAAGGCCAGAAATTTGAAATCACCGGCGCAAGCAAGCGCGGCAAACGAGATTACAGCGTGTCTTCGCGCATCTTGCCTCCACAAGGCCAAAAAGGCCCGAAAGTTTCCGTTGATTGGCGCTTAAGAGAGAAAAATGGCAACCTAAAAGTCATTGATATTTCCGTAGAAGGCATCAGCATGATCATGACACAGCGTGATGACTTTGCTGCCGTAATGCAAAAAGGCAAAGGTGACATTGCGTTTTTATTAGCAGAGCTACGCAAAAGCAATTAAGCCACAACCACTCCACCTGATAAGAACAAGCTGCATATAAAAAATATAGCGCAAAAATAAGCCGGTTTCAGATAAATCTGAAACCGGCCGTTCTTTCTATGGGGGAGGGAGAAAGAAACTTTAAAATTCTTATTTTTATTTAACACACTCTTTATTCAAGGCCGCTCGTTTGCCCTTGATAAAGCGGTTCTACAGCTTAATTAATTTAAAATCAAGTTTAAATTGAAAAAAACTTAATTTGGACTGTGTTTTTCTTTGTTTACATCTTTATTATATAAGAAAAACTGCATATACGCAAAAGATTTTTTTATATTTCCCTAGAATATGCGCCGTATTGTGATAAATAGTTACAAGGTAAAGCTTTTTAAGGACAAGACCGATAGATATTCAACACCCCATATGGCGCGAAGATCAGCCTGTTTATGAGAAAATCCTCATCACCCGCGGAAAATGGCAGGACCACACTCGCCAAGGGCGCAATGTTGCCTATAAAATATACCGCCCCGCACAATCGCCACAAGGCGATGTAAAAAAATTACCCGTCATAATCTGGTCACATGGTCTTGGCGGCACGCGTGATGGCGCAGGCTTTCTTGCGCGCTATATTGCACGCTTTGGCTATATACTCGTCCATGTCCAACATCACGGCACAGATAGTTTTTTGTGGGAAGGTAAAGAGGGCCACCCGTGGGATAATATTCGCAAAGCCAAAATTCCGCGTAAAGCGGCGCTTCAACGCTATCAAGATATTCCTTTTGCCTTAAACTGCTTAGAAGAAGGACGCGACCTTGACCAAGCGCTGCAAAACGAAATGGATTTAACGACCATAGGCATGTCCGGTCATTCCTTTGGCGCAGGCACAACCCAGATTATGGCAGGGCAAACATTAGGGCGCGGCAAACGCCTTTATCAATATAAAGAACCGCGCTTTACGGCAGGTATCGTCTACTCCCCTATCCCCTCATTTAACCGCCAAGACAGCGCAGAAGAAATTTATGGCAACATAGATATCCCTTTATTCCATATGACGGGCACAGATGATGACAGTCCCGTGGATAATACAGGCTATGAAAAGCGCCTTGAAATTTATGACCACGCACATAAAGCCGAGCAACATTTATTCATCCTCGAAGATGGCGACCACATGATTTATAGCGGCTCACGCGGACAGCTTGCCGAAACTGATAATCGTGAACGCTACGAACAACACATCATGCTCGCCAGCCTTGCATTTTGGGATAGCTACTTGCTGCAAAATCGACGCGCGTATGAATGGCTGACAGGTGAAGGCTTCATCAATCATATCGGCGCAGATGGTCAATATCGCCACAAAACAAACTAAGCAAAGAACGCAAAAAATGTCACAATATGCAATTGAAACAATCGGCCTGAATAAAACATATGCCGCGAATAAAAAACTCAAAACTCAAGACAAGCACGCATTGATTGATTTTGACATCAAAATCCCACGCGGCTCAATTTACGGCCTGCTTGGGCCAAATGGCGCAGGGAAATCTACTTTTATAAATATTCTGGCGGGCCTTGTTCTCAAAAGCGCCGGACTGGTAAAAATATGGGATGCTGACCTAGAAACCCAGCAGCGCCTTGCGCGGGCTTCCATCGGTATCGTCCCGCAGGAAATCAACCTCGACCCTTTCTTTACCCCTGCACAGATATTAGACATACAAGGCGGACTTTATGGCGTACGCAAAAAAGATAGACGTACAGAAGAATTACTTGAACTTGTTGGGCTAAGTGACAAAGCCGGCGCATACGCACGCTCCCTTTCGGGCGGTATGAAACGCCGCTTAATGATCGCCAAGGCATTGGTACATACACCGCCAATTCTCATTCTCGATGAGCCGACAGCAGGGGTTGATGTTGAATTAAGGCAAATGCTATGGAAAAACATACGCGCATTAAACAAGGCAGGCACAACGATTGTCCTGACTACACATTATTTAGAAGAAGCCGAAGAGCTTTGTGATCATATTGCCATTATTGACCAAGGCAAAAAAATTAAGGATAGCGAAAAGCACGCTTTACTTGCGCAAATTGACAGCAAAGAAATACACATCACAACGACAAGCGAGATCCCGCACGCGATCTTGACACAATTTGAACATTGCAGCCCTGAAATCACCGCGCCGCATAAAATTACGCTACGCTATAACGTAGACGATACTAATGCTGGAAAGATTATCAGCACACTGCAAAAACAAAAGCTGGAGATTTGTGATATCTCAACCCAAGAACCTGATTTAGAAGATATATTCATAAGCCTGACATCGAAGGCGTAAAAGCCGCGGTCACGTGAATAGAATATTGACTAAAACCTTTATTCACCATAGTATCAGCCGATAATTTTGACTGGCAAGCACAAGGGTAGCGCGTAAATATGACTGCATTAACTGTTCAACTTTCAAACCATATCGGTTCAATCTTTGCTAAACATAACCTGCCCGCTGAACTTGGCACGGTGCGCGTTTCTGACCGACCTGACCTTGCACAGTTCCAATGTAACGGCGCGATGGCTGCCGCTAAAATAGAC
>DELD01000066.1:9759-40225 GCA_002354205.1 Micavibrio sp. UBA2705
ACCGGCGCGATGCCTGCCGCTAAAATAGCCAAGAAAAACCCGCGCGCTATTGCAGAGGCCATTGTAGCTGAGCTTCAAGACGACCCTTTATTCGCAGAAGTTTCCATTGCAGGCCCCGGCTTTATTAACCTAAAAGTCACCTCACAAATGCTATCCGCCCATTTAATTGAACTTGCCGAGAGTGAAAATAAACTTGTCGCCAATACAGGGCAAGGCCAAATGGCTATTGTTGATTATGGCGGGCCGAACACAGCCAAACCAATGCATGTCGGACATTTACGTGCAAGCATTATTGGCGAGTCCATTAAACGTACATTAAAGCTAATTGGCTATGACACCAAGGGGGATATACACCTTGGTGACTGGGGCACGCATATGGGCATGGTGATATCTGAATTTGAAATCCGCCACCCTGAATGGCCTTATTTTGACAAAAGCAAGAAAGACGGCTTCCCCGAAGAGCCACCCATCACTATTCAAGATTTAGAAACGCTCTACCCACAAGCATCACAGGCCAGCAAATCTGACGAAGATCGGATGGCTATATCCCGCGCCGCAACGGCAGAGCTACAAAAGAAGCAGCCTGGTTATTATGCCCTATGGCAGCATTGCTTTAATGTCTCCGTCGCCGCGATGAAAAATAACTTTGCCGCTTTAGACGTTTATTTTGAACTCTGGCTCGGCGAATCGAACGCGCAAGACTACATCCCTGACATGGTGACCCGCCTGCAAGAAAAAGGCGATGCAATCGAAGATCAAGGCGCGATTGTTATTCACGTACAGCGCGAAGACGATAAAAAAGAATATCCGCCGCTTATTCTTTATAAGCGCGATGGTTCTGTGATGTATGGCACAACAGACCTTGCGACAATCGTGCAGCGTATGGATGACTTCTCCCCCGCTAAAATCATCTACGTTGTGGACCAGCGCCAACATTTACATTTTGAACAAGTCTTCCGCGCGGCGCGCATCTCGGGCATCGCCCCAGAGACGACAGAGCTTACTCATGCAGGATTCGGCACAATGAATGGCGAAGACGGCAAACCGTTTAAAACACGCGCAGGCGGCGTTATGAAGCTTGAAGACCTTATTAAGATGGGCATTGAAAAGGCAACGCAGCGCCTTGATGAAGCCAATATCGGGCAAGATTACAGCGCAGAAGAACGCGCCGACATCGCCCATAAAGTCGCAATTGCCGCGATTAAATTTGCAGATTTACAAAATAGCCGCACCGCGGACTATGTCTTTGACCTTGATCGCCTCACCTCATTTGAGGGCAAAACAGGACCTTATTTGCTCTATCAGACCGTCCGCATTAAATCTTTACTTAAGAAAGCCGCGGCGCAGAATGTAGAAAGCAAAAAACTAAGCGCCCTTCATTTAGCAGAGTTCGAAACCCAGCTTGGCCTAACCTTGGCCGAATTCCCCAATGTGGTCGAACTCGCGGCAAAGAACTACACACCCCACGTCCTCGCCGATTACACTTACCGCGTATCGCAGGCCTTTAGCAGTTTTTACGGCAACTGCCACATTCTTAACGAGGATGACGAGGACATCAAGCAAACAAGGCTGTATTTATGCGCCATGACCCTTGATGTGTTAGAACGCGGCCTAGACCTGCTTGGTATTCCTACGCCGGAGCGTATGTAGCTAATTATTATACGCAAAACATCTTCATATAATAATTTTTCTTATAAAAAAACAGTCTTACGCGCAACAATAATTTCCATATTTTCCGGAGCTTAACCCCATAAGCACGCTTATTGCTGGCCTTACGCAATATTTAATTTTCATAAAAGGTTAAAAAACTATTGACGGCATTACGTAAATAGATTATAAACCTTGCATTACATAAACTAAATTACGTAAAACACTCCTAAGAAGAGGGCACAAAACAATGAACACAGATTTCGATGTAGACTCACTATTCAGTGATGCGGCTGAGGCGGACACGGCGACAACAAATCAAAGCGCAGACGCTTATGAACAACAAGAACAAAACTTCACCAATTTTGAAGATGAATATAAAGATGCAGAAAACGGTTTAGAAGAAAACCCAATCTACAAAATTATTACATCTGGCAAAACTGGCGCAGAAATTCAAGATGCACTTATTGAATTTACAGCCGTAGAAGTTGGCGAAGATTCAGACAAGGTTGTCCAAGAGCTTGCAAATATTGTTAAACAATATGCAGAGCTTTCATCGATCACAAGTTCAGCCGTACGTGCGTCAAACAATATTGACCAAGCTGAAGTGTTCAACCAGACACTTGAAAAAATTCACGGTCACCAAGAAACATATACGGATCTCTCTGAAACATATAATCAGGCTATTCAAGCTTTGATGGCTGCGCAAAAAGAAGGCCGCGGCATTAAAGACATTATTTCAGAAACGAAGAAAAAGCGTACAGAGTTATCGGGACTTAAAGATTCGATGATTTCTCAATCAGAATCTGTTGACGAAGCACAACGCGAATATGACGCGCAAATCGCCAAGCAGAAAAAACTACAAGTACAAGTAGACGAAGCGCAAGCAACAATCGAAATGTACACTAAGGGCTGTGAAGAAGTAAAAGACGAGCAAGGCATCGTCACACAGAAGAAAGTCCCTGCCCTTGCAGCTTTAGAAGCAGCATTCGCAGCGGAAAGCGGCGGCTTCTTTTTCTTTAAGAATGATAAAAAAGAGAAAATCGGCGCCGCAATTGAAAAAGCGAAAAAAGAAATTAAAGCGGCTGATGAAATCGTGGATAATATAAACCCACAAGTCACAAACCTTGAAGGTCCAATCTCGCGCTCAAAAGCAACGCTAGACGAAGCAAAAACAGAGTTTCAAGCACAGCAAGACAAATACACAGCGCTAGAAGACGAGCTTGCAAATGATGCAACAATCAAAGCAGTGGAAGAACTTATCGGCAGCGGCGACAACAAACATTTCACCGAACAAGCAAAAAAATTCGGCAATGCGGGTGAAGAGCTCATCAGATTGATGAAAACTGAACTGGCATCATGTGTTGATTTTTATGGCGTACAGCAAGAAAACCAACAAAAGCTTTTGAACACAAGTTCAAACCTAAGCTCACAGCTTAAATCAATCGTTGCTGGCCTTCGTAAGGGTCTTACCAAGCATGAGAAAGCATATAAAGAGCTCAGCAGCAAGCTTGAGGACAGCATGCAGTCTCTTGATGACAGCAAGGCAGAAGAACTTGAAGTCGCAAAAGCACTCGAAGATGAGGGCGCGCGTCAAGAAGCCATTGATGACATTGAAAAGAAATATATGGATCTTCCTCCGCATGTGAAGCAAATGAAAGAAGACCAGCGTGATTATCAAAACTTTGCCAATGAATATTCGGCGCGTCTTGATCAAATCGCTTCTTTCGAACAACACATATCAGTGGCGCTTGAAACAACAAATGTTACACATCAGAACGCTGTGAACTTAACACGTAAATCAGAAAGCCTGATGAACGAACAAGTCACAATGGTGAATAACAGCACGACAAACGCAACAGCAACCGTCGCACAGTTATTACAAGAAATTAACATCAACATGATTGCTGAATTTGGTCAAGCTGCAAGCAAAACCAATGCACTTATTAATCAAACCGGTGTTAATGCGATGGTTCACCGTCAAGAAATGGCGAATAAAGAAAAAGCCAACTCAATCAAGAGCCTCTCAGAGCTGACCAAAACAATGAAAAGCGCAAAAGCGTCTCTTGAAGTTGAAGCTGAAAAATCTGCTGCGCTTGGCAAGCTTAATGCAAATGCCGCACAGCAATTTGAAAAATCAGCGCAAGATTTGGTTAACACCACAATCAACAGCGAAAGCAATGCGAAAAAGCGTATGCAAGAAGATGAAGGCTATGCAAAGCAAGCTCTCGCGTCAACAAAGGAGCTTTTCCAAGCGCCTAAACCAAAAGAACCTGGCGCATAACTAGGCACCAGACAAGCAAATAAATTCATTATCGGGGCGGTCCACCCGCACAGCAGAAAGCAGGTAAAGCCGCCCCCTTAATACACGACACAAAAGACACAAAAACACGGCACAAACACACAAATAAGACGACGATTTTAGAGCAGACTGAACGAGGGTGGCATGTCAAATACTGAAACACAAAAAATTCTACAAAACTACGCAGACTATATCGCAGACGCGATGCCAGATTTCAAATATTTTGGCGCGGAAAAAAACATTCAAGACCTTGCGCGTAGCTTAAATCAATATGGCAATAACAGCATTCTCCTATCAGGGCCAGCAGGCATAGGCCGCCGCTCTCTTATTTCAGGCTTTGTCCAGAGCCTAGATGCTGATTTCATGCCGATTGAAATGATGAACACAAATGTCTATCGCATTAACGTCCAGGAATTATTCAACACCCAAAATATTGCCACTGTTGAACAGCGTTTTGACAATGTTCTCGAAGAATTAAAATCCATCAAAGCACGTACAGGCAACAAACCTGTACTTGTCATTGATGACGGCGCATGCTTTGCCAAAGAGGTAACAGAGCGCCGCGCGTCTTCGCTGCTCAATAAATTAAAAACCGCTGATATTGCCAGCGATGATTTTGACCTTATTCTAAGCCTTGATAATGACGCTTTACACCTCATGGAAAAAAGTCATAAAAACTTTCTTGCACATTTCACAGCCAAGAAAGTCGATACTATGGAGGACGGCGACGTTGTTGCCATGCTCGCCCATGAAGCACAGCGTTATGCGCAAAACCAACTCACCATACCCGAAGAAACAACACAGAAAATCCTGGAGCTTTGTAAGCGCTATCCCGCGCTTGGTGATTTCTCAATGCCGAAAAACGCATCTGTATTTATGGATGAAGTCGCAACAGCATACCGCATTAAAATGCACAGCAAGCCAGAAGGCGTGATTGACCAAGAACAGCAAATCGCCAAGCTACAAGCCAAGCTAGAGGGCGCAAATGAATCTGATGCCGCATCAATCGAAAATGACATTGCGCAACTCACAGCCTGCATTGAACAATCTTATACCGACTGGGATAAAGCGAAAGAAAAAATCAAAGAAATAAAATCAGGAATATCCCTTTCTGAGGAAGCAACCGCAAAGCAACAAGCTAAGCTAGAAAAGTATCAAGCTGAGTTTTTAGAGAAATCAGAAGCTGAATATAACAAATTACGTGATGCTGGTGACAAGCGTGCAGCAGGCATGACGCTTGAAACGTTCATTTCAACAGACCAAACGAACAAAAATGAAAATATGAACGGCGAATACACCAAAACACGGCAGACTATTGAAAACAACAATGCATGGGTAAAAGCCGAAAACGAAAAACTTATGAAAGTCATCAAAGCTATGACGTTCCCAATCACTATGCCTGCTGATTTTGTTGATGATTACGCTAAAACAAAACTCGGCATGAATGATGTGCCCGATATTCGCAAACTTATTCGCTCCGCTAACGAGCATATTAACGGCATCGTTATGGGGCAGGAGCAAATGGTCAACCCAATGATTAGCGCCATTAAGCAGCGCCTAAGCCGTAAATCAGAAGCAAATAAGCCTATGGGCGTGTTTCTTATCCTTGGCCCTTCTGGGGTTGGTAAAACATATATTGCAGAAGTCCTGTCCGAAGAGTTATGCGGCGGTAACTTAAGCGTGATTAACATGGAAGGCTTTAAAGAAAAGCACACCGTGTCGCGTATGATTGGTGCCCCTCCAGGTTATGCAGGTTATGATGAAAAAGCCGAATTAATTAAAATCAGCGAATCTAACCCATCTGGCGTTGTTCTTTTTGATGAGATTGAAAAAGCGCATCTTGATGTAAAACAAGCTTTGCTTACACCGCTTGATAAAGGCAAATTTACATCTGCCAACGGTAAAGACAGCGCAGACTTCCGTGATAACATCATTATGATGACATCAAATTTTGGGCAAAACATGTATCTTGAACATCAAGACGCCCCGTTTGAAGAAGTCAGCACGATGGTTGAAAAATCTATTTATGAATCATTTGACCATTTCGCACCAGAATTCTTAAACCGTTGCACGATCGTTCATGCAAACTTCCTGACCGAAGATATTATTTGTAAAGTCGTTGCCAAGCGCGTACGTGACTTTGCCAAGGAATTTGTCGGTGAAGATGGCAGCTTTAGCGTCACAATGGATCAAGAGAGCATCCAAAAGTTCATTCAAGAAAACTATAAAAAGAAAAACGGTGCGCGCGTAGTACAAAAAATGCTCGAACAGCAAGTTGGCGAATATATTTCAGACATGGTTTTGGAAAATGACGCCGAAGATAAAAACACTTGCGGCGTATTAAATATATGCTATAACGATGGTAAATTTACATATAATTTAAGCGATAGCAGCATTAAACTCAATGCTGAAAACGAAAACACACTAAGCGCCAGCACAGTAAAACCTGCGGCTGCCGCAAATGCAGCCTTTGCAGTAAAATAAGGCGACAAAAATTAAGGTTATATATAGGAGCACAAACTATGACGACTGATAATAAAAAAAATAAAGACGAAAAAATTGACCTTGGTCAAGACGCCGTTGATGCGGTTGCAGATTTTGTAACCGACCCTAATCAGCGCAATAGAGTCTGGCAGACAGTCCGCTGGGGTGTCGACGCCGCCAAAAAGTTATTTACGATGGGTGTCTATATTGCAACCAACGTGGCAACCGCCGTCAATAAATCTGCTCCTTTCGTCAAAGCGGCAGTTGTTGGCACATGGAATTTCGGAGCAAAAATCACCAAAAACTGGCGTAACAACCTAAAAAACAACTGGTCAGAGCTTGATGAGTTTGGCAACACACGTTCATGCACACCAAAAACCGTTAAAGGTTGGTGGCAAACAGCAAACTTTCCTGCCGCCGTTGGCCTAAGCATTGCCGCCGCATTCGCAGTAGCAGAGCTGCCTTGGGTTGCTGTTGCGGATTACCGCGACGACCCAATCTACAAAATGTATAAGCCACAAGCCAAAGAAGTTGCAGGCGAAAAAGAATGGACGGTTACTTGTGAATATTTAGAAGAAGAAAGCGAAGCTGATGCAAACTGCGCTTATTCAATCCCAGATAATAGCTGGCTAGACCTCACTTACCGCATTACGAACCCATCTTTTAGCAGCTTTTTCACAGGTTATTCGCCGCGTAACCACGCCGCAGCACCTATGCTTGCAGATGACAGCCAATATTGCGCGATTAACTCATTACTAGAAAAACCTGTCTTCGGCGCGGAAAAAAATCTGCCTCCAATTTACCGCGCACCTGTTTGTGATAAAGACTTAGATAAATTAATCGAAAAGCTAACGAGCGATATCAAGAATAAAGAAGGTGAAATTGTTCGCCCAGCTGGCGAAGTCATCGAAGATGATGGACGCATGTGGTACCGCCCAGCAGATCAAGGCTGGTGGATTACAGGCGCGCTTGCTAGTGTATGGGTTGGCGCAGTGGAACTTACTGGCGATGCCAAAGACGCTATTTTCGAATGGGCTGATGAAATAACAACGCCAGATCCTGAAGAAGAAACTCCAGCCGAGGGCGTTGAAGGCGAGAAAACATCAGCTGTTGATTTCAACAATGCGACAAACGGCTTGATCAGCAATGATAATCAAGACGTCACTTTAACGGCTAGCATTTCATTTGAAAGTGGCCCAAAAGTCAAAGTCGCTTAAATAAGATTTAAAAAGTTTTGTGTCCTATAGAAAAGTCTTGTATGCACCCCATACAAGACTTTTCTTTTTTTATAAAACGCGTCATAATCTGCATAGTTTTATATTACAGATAAATGGATAAATTCATGGAACATATCAGCGCGCAGCAATTTCTCGACGAAGCACAAAACGCCGAAGAAAAATTCTATATTTTAGATGTCCGCACAGAGGCTGAGTATAAAAAATACTGCCTTGCTGACCTTGCAAGTGACAATGTACCACTTGATGAAGTTCCTGATGTTATCGACACTATCGTAAACCATTGCCAAGACATGCGCACCTATGTGCTCTGTAAAGCAGGCAAACGCGCTGAATTTGCCGCTTATGACCTTGAAAATGCTGGCGCACGCAATGTCGCGGTAATCGATGGCGGCACGATGGCGCTTGAAGCCTTAGGCGTCGCCATGAAGCCTGGCATGATGCCCATTGAACGCCAATATCACCTTGCCATGGGCGCGCTTATCCTCACCGGCCTTGCGCTTGATACAATCATATTGCCGCTCATTGCTGCCATCAGCCTCACTTTCCATGCACTTACCGGCAAATGCGGCCTGCTTGCCTTTATCCGCAAAATGCCGATGAACAGCCATAACGCCGCCGACATTCAAATTGAGATATCAAAATCCGTCAGCGCCTATCAAGAAAAAATGGCCACAAAAAACGCGGCGTAAAACAGCCGCGTGTCATCAATGATCATATAAAAGAAATAAAGTGGTACCAGAGGCCGGACTCGAACCGGCACGATATTGCTATCGCCGGATTTTGAATCCGGTGCGTCTACCAATTCCGCCACTCTGGCATATGTGAATTCGCTGAATATAATTATATCCATGAAATTGGTAAGCGGTACACTACTCAACACTGCGCTGATACTCAAGCAAAAAATGCAAAAAAATTTTCTTTTCGTCATTTATTTGCTATGCTGATACGGTTTTAACGGTGCGCAATACAGGTAATGAAAATGAAAGACATGAAATCAGTAATCGAAGCCCCACAAGATGAAGAAAACAGCCAAGAGAACATCACTGGCGCGGAGATGATGATCAAAGCCTTGAAAGACCAAGGCGTAGATACGATTTTCGGCTATCCAGGCGGCGCTGTTCTGCCTTTATATGACGCGCTATTTCAGCAAAATGAGATTAAACACATCCTTGTCCGCCACGAACAAGCCGCGCTGCATGCCGCCGAAGGCTATGCGCGTTCAACAGGTAAAGTCGGCGTTGCCCTCGTTACAAGCGGCCCAGGGGCAACCAATGCGGTCACCGGTCTGACCGATGCGATGCTCGATTCGATCCCTGTTGTTTGTATATGTGGGCAAGTGCCATCTTTTTTAATTGGCACAGATGCTTTCCAAGAAGCAGACACTACAGGCATTACCCGCCACTGTACCAAACATAATTATTTGGTAAAAGACGTACACAAGTTGGCAGAAACCACCCACCGCGCCTTCCACATTGCACTTACAGGCCGCCCAGGGCCTGTCGTTATCGACCTACCAAAAGACGTACAATTCGCGACAGGCGCATATACAACAGCCGAGCAAGTTGAATACAGATCATACCGCCCGCATATTGAAGCGGATAGCAGCGCAATTGAAAAAGCGATTGAGTTAATTGCCAAAGCAAAACGCCCAATCCTTTATACTGGCGGCGGCATAATTAATGCCGGCCCCAAAGCAGCAGAACTTCTCACCGCTTTCGCCGAAAAAACCGACATTCCCGTGACATCAACCCTAATGGGGCTTGGTGCATTTGCCGCGAACAAACCACAATGGCTTGGAATGCTCGGTATGCACGGTACATATGAAGCTAATCTTGCCATGCATGACTGCGATGTCATGATATGTATTGGCGCGCGGTTTGATGACCGCGTCACGGGCAATGTCGCAGGGTTCTCACCAAACTCCTTCAAAATTCATATTGATATTGATGCAAGCTCGATTAATAAAAACGTTGAAGTCGACCTTGGCATTGTGGCGGACGCCACATCAGCGCTTGAAAAAATGCACAAAGCATGGGATGCACATAACCATAAAATCAGCGACGCCGCGATGCAGCTCTGGTGGCAAGAAATTGAGAAATGGCGCAAAGTAAACTGCCTAGAGTACACCAATTCAACAGAGGTCATTAAACCGCAACATGCCTTAGAATGCCTGCGCAAACACCTTGATAAGCGTGATGATGTTTACATCACCACCGAAGTCGGGCAGCATCAAATGTGGGCGGCGCAATATTTACCGTTTAACAAACCAAACCACTGGATGACCTCTGGCGGTCTTGGCACAATGGGTTATGGCCTACCTGCGGCTATCGGTGCGCAAATTGCGCATCCTGATGGCTTAGTGATCGACATTGCGGGCGAAGCCTCCATCCAGATGAATATTCAAGAACTCTCAACCGCGGCGCAATATAATCTGCCCGTCAAAGTTTTCATTCTCAACAACCAATGGATGGGCATGGTACGCCAATGGCAAGAACTTCTGCACGGTGAGCGTTATTCCCAAAGCTATAGTGAAGCATTGCCAGATTTCGTCAAGCTAGCCGACGCCTATGGCGGCCTTGGCATATTAGTCGATAAGCCTGAAGATCTCGACAGCGCGATCACACAAATGATCGCGAGTGATACATTTACAATTGTTGATGTACGTGTCGACCCCAAAGAAAATTGTTTCCCAATGATCCCATCTGGTAAAAACCACAATGAAATGATTTTATCGGCGGATGCCAAACAATTTGATAAAAAATTAGTATAGAGCAAGGACGCAACAAATGAATACAGCGATAGCAAACCGCAGCGTAATGGCAAAAAACTCCGTTTATGGCGACGCGCCCGACAAAGCGCCAGAAACGCCACATACACTTTCCGTACTGGTAGATAACGCACCTGGCGTACTTGCCAAAATTGTGGGCCTGTTTTCAGGGCGCGGCTATAATATTGAAAGCCTGACCGTGGCAGAAACCGACCACGATAAAAACCTTTCGCGCATTACCGTAATATCCAAAGGTACGCCGCGCATTATTGACCAAATTATTCACCAATTAGAAAAACAGGTCCCTGTCCACCATGTCACAGACCTAACGCTTTTTGGTCCACACGTCGCACGCGAACTTGCGCTTATTAAAGTTAACGGCACAGACGACAAGCGCGTCGAAGCCCTACGTACAGCAGAGATTTTTCGCGCTAAAGTCGTTGATACAACGCTTGATTCCCTAACTTTTGAAGCGACAGGTACGCCAGAAAAAGTCGATGCGTTTATTGATATGATGCAGCCCTTAGGCCTCGTTCAAATCAGCCGTACAGGCATCGCCGCCCTGCCGCGCGGTAACGAGGCGATATAATGCTCCCACACACAAAACGTATAATGCTCGCCGCCCTATGCGGCGTAGCGCTAATGCCGAACGCAGCAAAGGCGAGTTACTGGATGGAATGCGTAGTCATCGCCGATGTCAGCGCCACAGAGCATAAAAACACATATAAACTGACGATAAAAAGCGCGACGGTAATAAACGGTCATGCCGGTAAAGGCGCAATCTGCGAAGAACTACCCGCAGGGCAAAGCTTCACAGTCGAAAGCGATGAAATGTGGAACAGTGCCACAAATCAAAAATTTGTATATCAGCATAAAGGCGGCATGACACCCAATGGCGTTTTTGACAATATCACATGGATATTACAGCCGTAATGACAGCGTAAAAACTGCCATGAAAAAAGCCGCATCTCAGCGGCTTTTATAATAAATAATCGTCTATATTGACTTACGCTAGACCAATGGCTGATTTGTAAACCTCAAGAATCTCTTCTTCTTCACGGCGTTTTTCATTATCCATGTTACGCAATTTGACAATTGTACGCATCGCTTTACCATCAAAACCCATAGCTTTTGCTTCACCATAAATTTCTTTAATATCTTCAGCCAAAGCTTTTTTCTCTTCTTCTAAACGCTCAATACGTTCAATGTAAGATTTAAGCTGAGCGCCGGTAACGCCGCCTACATCTTGTACTTTTTCTTCTTCGTTTTCTGGTGCGGCCTGTGGCACAACGGCAATATTGCTCTCGCTCATTTACGGGCTCCTTAATGCTTACAAAGTTAAATTCTGAATAGCCTTACCTAACACTATCGCGGAAAACCGCGCAAGTGAATAAACCGCAAAAAACAGATAATCCCCAAAGTGGCATTATAAAACCTGCAAACGTATCAAATCCGCCATTAAGGCCTCTGGCGATATAAACTGCACAGCCTGAAAGCCAAGGTTCTGCGCCATCTCAACATTATCAGCGCGATCATCAATAAACAGTAATTTTGCAGCATCCAAATCGTAGCGTTCCAATAAAATCTTATAAATCTCTGGCTCTGGCTTAATATAACCTTCATGTCCCGAAATCACCGCACCTGTAAACGCGCCAAGTTCGGGATATATTTTAAGCGCATCGGCATAGGTATCACGGCCAAAATTCGACAAGGCATATAATGGATAGCCCTTTTCCTCTAAGCGGTGCTTAATCTCCACCGTCCCATCAATCAGCTTTGGGATAGTTTCAACCCACCGCCGCCCATATTCTTCAAGTTCGCGGCGAAACGATGGGAATAGCACAATGCGCTCTTTTACCGCTTGAGAAAGCAGCTTGCCGCGATCAACCTCTTCAATCCAGTCCATCGTCACCACATGTTCAAGCATATAAGCGAGGCGCTCTTTATCTTTAATGAGCGATGAAAACAAATAAGACGGGTTCCAATCAACTAAAACCCGCCCTAAATCAAATGCTATAACTTCGATTTTATCTGCCATATTTACTCACTCAAGGACAGAACAGAAACAGGGACGCTAAATTCCTCGCCTGTGTCCAAAGTTACGGTCAAATCAAAACCTTCACCTGTTTTAAGAGGCTCTTTTAACATCATCAACATAATATGGTCGCCCGTTGGTTTTAATTCATGCGTTTCGCCTGCCGCCAAAGTAAAGTCCTCAACGGGATACATGCTCATATTGCCGCCATCCATGCTGTGTGTGTGCAGCTCGACCATCTCGGCGACATCCGTGCTCGCCGCGACGATTTTCACGTCCTTCTCAAGCAAGTTTTCTACTTTGAAAAACACAGCGCCATTTTTTTGATGCGGCGCCGTTTGATAGGCATAGGCCTTGCCAAAATGTACGGCTGTGCCATCGACAGGCAACACATCTGCCTTTGCTGAAAATGCCGTAAAGCTAAGAGCCAAAACCATAGTAAAAATGTGTAAAAGACGCATAGTAAATTCCTTTTCTGTTATATTATGCCGCGTCAAAATAACGCGTGATAATTTCTTCGTATATATCCGTTAAGTCAATAATGTCAGCGACGCGTACATGTTCATCGATTTGGTGGTTGGTGGCATTAATAATGCCAAACTCGACAACGGGGCAATATTTCGCAATAAACCGCGCATCAGATGTACCGCCGCTTGTGCTTAATTCTGGCTTGCGCCCTGTCTTGCTTTCAATGGCGCTTATCACTGCGTCCGTATAGGCCGCAGGCTCTGTAATAAAGCAATCCGCATTACAGCGCACATTCATTTCAAAATTTTCCGTCACCCCCTCAATAATAGCGCTAATTTTAGCCGCCAAGCTTTCACGGTTCCAAGTATCATTAAACCGTATATTGATTTTAGCGCGGGCTTCTGCCGCAATCACGTTATCCGCCGTATTATCAACATGGATTGATGTGACTTCTAAATTAGTCGGCTGAAAATGCGCTGTGCCTTCATCTAAGACAGCGCTTGAAAGCGCTGCGACGACGTCAGCCATTACCGGCACAGGGTTTTGCGCCAAATGCGGGTAAGCGACATGACCTTGCTTACCCTTAATCAGCAAATCGACATTTAATGATCCCCTGCGCCCTATTTTCACGTATTCGCCAAGCGCTTTGGGGTTACTCGGCTCGCCGACCAAAGCTGCGTCAGGAATAAAGCCCTGCGCATCCATCCACTCAAGAACTTTGATCGTTCCATTTACCGCTTCAGCTTCTTCATCACCCGTAATTAAAAGACTAATCTGCCCTTTTGGCATTCCGTGTTTTTGGACATAGCGCGCCGCAGCAACGGCAAAACACGCCACGTTGCTTTTCATATCCGCTGCGCCGCGCCCATAAAGCTTACCGTCGTGAATTTCGGCAGCAAAGGGTGGATATGTCCATTTTTCAGCAGGCCCCGTAGGCACAACATCGGTATGTCCACCAAAACATAAATGCGGCCCCGCATTTTTATCGCCAATCACGCTAAATATATTATCAATCGAAGGGTGACCCGCTTCATCAAATCGTAAATTATGTGTGGTGAAACCATATTGTTCGAGCATATCGCTCAAAGTTTTTAGCGCACCTGCATCTGCGGGTGTGACGGAGGGACAACGTATTAAAGCCTGTGATAAGGCAACGGGATCAAGCATATCAGCCCCTAAAAAAATCGGAAAAAAAGGCGTGCGCTTACCCAATAAACCCACGCCTTAAATTAAAATTTATTACTCTGCGTTTGCAACGCCAACAACCAAAACAGCAGGGCCTTCTGGTGCGTTAGGGTGCAAATTACCAGTTGGCTTCGGTGTTTCTGATTCAAAAGCTGTCAGCAAACCATCAACCGCATGCACGTAATCACCTTGATATGTCCATGGATTGACAATGGCGTAGTCATAAACATTATTCCAGTGCAATTTCACGTCCACTTTATCAGACCAAGCTGACAAGACCGAGCGCAATGTTTGCCCTGGCGTAGCGCTCCAACTATGTGCATCATCAAAATATGCAGGTACAGCTTCGGCCTCAACAAGCGTTGCAGGCGCGGCAGATGCTGGCGCAGTATGCTCTGCGTGCATGTTTTTAACGGCTTTATGTTCCGCGTCCGTAGCTGGGCGCACAAAAACCATATCATCATAAACAGTTGCCGTTATTTTTTCATCGCCAAGCGCTTTTTTCAAAACAACATTCCATGGCTCGCCGCCCTGCCATGATACGCGCGTACCAATATTAACCTGAGGGTCGAATGAAAAAGCATAGCTTGCCGGAACAATTTGACGCAGCGCGAGAGCAAGCGGCATTTCTTTACCAAAGCCATAAGCCAATGCATATGTCTTCAAAGGCATTGTTTGTTCGTAAGTCACAACCTCAGCAGGCGTTTCTTCAACGATATCTTCTGTAACGTCCTCGGCGACAACAACTTCTTCGACGATTTCTACTTCAATTTCAGCATCTACAGTATCGACAACGATATCTTCCTGTGCTTCCGCATCACTCTCAACCGCAACATGCGCATCATTTGTGGCATGCATGGCGGCGTCTTCAATAAGCTCTTCGCCTTCTTCTGGTGTAACCGCGACATGGTGCATTGCCGTGACCGGCGCAGCCATTGGCGCTTCACTATGGCTTGGTGCAGGTGCCATATATTCAGGCTCTGGGATGATAACTTCTTGCTGTTTTTGTACAGCAGGCGGCGCAGCTTGCGCAGGCACCCATTCAAAGCCGGCTTGGACGACAGATGACGCTAGCCCCACACTAACGAGTAGTGAACAACCTGATAAAAGTGATAAAAATGAGACGCGATTGGTCATGTTGTGCAGACTCCTGCTCCTGTTAAATAATCTAAAAAACCTGTTTAGAACAATAATCCGTATCTTGAGAAAACACAAGCACGCCCTTGGTATAAAAAGCAAGAAAACGCCCCCTATCTGGGGATAATTAACGCCCGCCCGTCAATAAACCTTCATTATACATCGCGCGGACAACACGTTTACGGTAAGCCTCGCCAATTTTTGGCGTACGCGAATGATAATATGCGATTGCTTTGGGCAGCGACCCGGTCTCATCTAAATGACTTTTTAATATCCATGCCGCAACGCCGACATTGGTGCACTCATCGTTCTTAAGCCAGTGAATGGCTGTGCGCTCATTAACGCGCCAAAATTTTGTAAGTTCGCCCAGCCAGATGGTGTTAATCTGCATCGGCCCTAAATCATATGAACCATTTGTATTCAGGTTCGCCATGCCAACCTTACCGCCCTCAACCTTATAAATTCCATAAAGTACCGCTGGCGGCACATTATAAGTTTGCGCCGCGAGGACTAAACAAGAAGCAAGCATTTCAGTAAACATAAGACGCGTCTTCCTTCAATTATTCTTCATTAATTGGCGGCGCGCCAGAGAAGAAGGACATAGGGTCAGAGGGGTCGCCCGCAGGAGGCGCAGCATCTTCAGCAGGCGCAGCTTGCGCTGGCGGCGTAGCTGGCGAAACATCCGGAGGCGCTGCACTTGCAGGCTGTACAGGCGCTGTAACGTCAACACCCGCAGCAGCAGGCGGCGCAGTAACATCAGCAGCGGCAACTGGCGGCGCGACAGCCGCAGCGGGCGGCGGTGCGCTAGGCGCTATCCCGCCATCACCGCCTGCGCCAACATTACCCGCAGGCACTAACGCGCCAACGACAGCTTCAAGCATAGAAAGGCGCTTATCAAAAGCCCCCCAAATACCATCCATAGAAATATTTTGCGCCATCATCTTTTGCTGATCACCTGACGACATAAGCTGGGTCATTTCCGCAAAATGGCACTGCGCATATGTATTCGCCGCGACTTTCAAAATCGAAACTTCAACCGCTTTAGCTTGCTCAGGGTTGGCCTGCACATATAAACGCGCACGAAAACCTTGCGCGACGCCTGTTAGGCGCTGAACAATCTCCTTCATAAGCTGCTCTTCTTGGCGACCAAAAGGAAACGCCGCAACGGCATTGACCACGGGGATTAACGCCGCAGAATAATGCACAGCCGCATAATCCAATACAGGCAGTGCTTTTGAACGCTCACTATCCGCAGCGCCGAGTGCCTGCGCAGCATCATGACCTGTTTCAAAATTTTCAGAGAAAGCGACGACAGATTGCACGACTTTTTCAAGACGCTGCAATTCGGTATCGCCAGGAATACGCCCTGTCATACCATATAAATTAGCAATCACTGAGCTTGATAGCGCCGTCATGCCAAGGCGCGCCGCATCAGCGCGGCTCTCTGTGGGCTCATTAATGTCAAAACTACGGAACAGCATTAGGCCAAGCTCTGTTGATTTACCCAGCAGCTCCGCGATCAAGCGCGCTTGCGATTCATCAGAAGGCGTGCCTTGTACGCGTCCCATGGCTTGCTTTTGGCGTTCAACTTCGCTGACGGCAGCAATGATAGGCATTCCTAATTTTTCAACGATCTGTGCGATCATATCTGAAGATTGTGACATCGTGTTTTAAAACCTACATTATTTATATTTATCACATTAAAACCAAATTCGCCGCGCGTTATGGTAGGTCGTTAATAATGCTCTCAAGGCGCGAAGGCGCGCCCTTCACTATTTTGACCTTATTAGACGCATCACGATAAACAGTAAACGGCGTAACATCAAAGCCCCAACCACGCATAATATCAATATTCAGCTCAACGCCGTCTGTATTAAATGTGTCGCTGATAGGCAGCGCATCTTTATCACCATCCAAGTGCTTATAATAACGCTCTTCCGCGTCAGGCGCGCTTAGCAAGAATGCCGCCTGCTTTAAGCTTTCTTCATTCATTAAGCCTACCGGAATAACACGAAGCTGTATCATGCCGCGCTTCAGAAAACCACGGCGAAGGTCGTTAACAAATTCATGACAATGCGGGCATTGTGGGTCAACGAAGCTATAAACAACCGGCGCGTTTTTATCGCCCAGCGCAACCCAGTTGCTGTTCTCAATCGTTAAAAACAACTGTTCAGACGGTGAAAGCGCCGCATAATCACTTGCGCTTGGTTTATTAGATGCTTTAACGACAGCGCTAGCGCCATTATTACTAACGCCCCCTGCCCCAGCACCATCGCTAGGCATATCTGTCGCTATACCGCCAGAAAACTGTGAGATAAAGTCTTTTTCTGTCGATTCAAGGCGTTTTAACTGCGCTGCGGTTACAAGCTCGCCGCTGTTTTTATAAAGCACGCCTGAGAGCAGTGCCTTGTTATCAGGCGTTGCATAAAAGAATTGCTGCGTACCCTTAAGCACAACAAGCCAGCCATCTAAGCCCAAATCATTACCAAGGTAACGCACTTGCGCCCCCTCTTCCGCCAGAGAGCTTAACGGCCCTGGCATTGCCGGCGTTGAATCTGCATGCGCCCCAGCGCTAAAAAGCAGCGTAGCGACAGAAAATACAGCCAAAGCAAAGGAAGAAAAACGATGTAGTGAGCCTGAAAACATTTCTAAATACCTATAATTTAAGTTTCGCTAACACCAATATATATCAGCGCAAAATAGTATAGCGTCATAAAGCGCCCTTGTTAACCAAAGTTTTGTTAAAAAAACATGGTTATGCCTGCATCCACATATATTCACATATACAAGCCTTCACAAAACATGCTTAGACGAAGCTTAGACGAACAAAGTGATCTGTGCTGTGAAATTATATAGACTATGATGTGAAATTTCGCCAGAAGAATAAAACCCTGCAAGCGGGATATCGCCAATTATTTCCTTAATCAAGGTCAGCTCGATCTGTGTATCGGCAGGGTCAAGGCGCGATGCGTTAGAAATATAAACGCCGCCCTTAATTGAGCCGAGCGTCCCCTCTGCCTGCAGGCGGCTACGCAGCGCCATTAATTTCTTTGCCAAATCCATTTTCAATGCCGCAGAATCGCGAATAACGAAAGATACATACTCACCCTCCGCAGCGACATGCGCCGCGCTAACCCAGCCTTTATCTTCGCTACAGCCAGATAACGCCTTTACCGAGCGCCCCGTAATGTCGTTATTATAATAACGAAAGGCCATTTGAATTTCTGCGGGCATTTCTGGCAAATACGCCATTAATGCATCCAAGCGCTGCCCCGCATAATCCTCCTCATCCGCAAGGCGCGTAGAAAGCCATGATGACAAATCATCCGCCAGAACATTCGCCGCGCTTTTTCCACCCAGCTCAAAAATTGCATTTTTCTGACACGATGTGATTTTATGCTCCGCCCCCATGGCCGAAAACCCTTCAAATAAAGCGGAGACCAGAGGTATATTTTGTGAAAAAAAGCAGCCCGAAAGCATATCGTCTTTTTTATTATGGCTGAACACGTTATGCGCCCCGCGCGCCGAAGATAGCCCGCCCGTCATAAAGCACATGGTTTGTTCGTATAAATTTGTAAGCGCCATTTGCGGCGGATAACCTGTTTCGGGGTGAAGGTAAACATGTGCGGTTTGCGCCCCCAGCGCCTTATGCGAATCAGCAATGCGCGCCAAATCAGCTTGGTAATTTTCCTGTGACGCACCAATCACCGCGAAATCATCTGCGGCGACATGCATTAGCAGGCAAGATGCGGCGGGGCGGTCGGCATATACCCCCGCATCAGAGAGTATCGCGCTGCCGGTTACCCCGACCCAAAATGGCACAGAGGTAATAGAACGCAGCAATTCAACAATACTTTGCGCATCGCGTGATAATTTATCGGTTATATAGAGTAAACCAAGGTTAGGCGGTTTTTTAGCCGCATCAATCTTTGGCGATAATGACGTCACTAAGCCCTTGACCACACCGCGCCAGTCTTGATCTGCTGCCCTTGCCGTTATAAATTCATTCATCGCATAAATTTCTTATCATGATTGCTATTCTTCTTACATTTTACGCCAAAATGATGAATACATTAAAAATACTTTGCGAGAAAGGCTGATCAAATCCGTGCACCATCATAACTGCGCATTTTAAAAAAATCACAAAAAACGCAGCTTTTCTGCTATAGTTTAAATCAATTTAGGCTTGTAATACATAAAAAGCCGAGATACATAGTTAATCAGATAAACAATACAGCGTTTTTAAGCCCCGCCCGCAACGAACCAAGAAGCGATATAATCTAAAATGCAAAATTTCACAGCAGCATTAAGCCTTTTATTGATTAGCCTGTATACTGCGCAAGGCGCACAGGCATCAACCATTCCTGCAGATATTGCATCTGAGATAGAGGCAAAAGCGAAAAAAACACAAAAAAAAGCAAAGCCTACAGCTATCACAAAGACAGCAGAAACAGAGGCATCTGATAAAGCGCTCAAAAAAGAAACCAAGAACCTCTATAAGCGCGACTATATTGGCAATACAGAAAAATACGAGGCGAAATACGAAGACACACTGATTCACCTTGCGCGCAAAAATAATCTCGGCTTTATAGAGATTCGCTCCGCCAACCCACATCTTGACCCGTGGATACCTGGCGAGGGCGCTGAAATCATCCTGCCCAAGCGACATTTATTGCCAAATGCGCCAAAAAGCGGCGTAGTGATTAACCTTGCGGAAATGCGCCTTTATATTTTTGATGATGCAGGTAACGCACCGCGTACATTCCCCATTGGTGTAGGGCGCGAAGGCCTGCGCACCCCAATAGGCAGTACTTCTGTTGTCCGCAAAGCCATTGGGCCAAGCTGGCGCCCAACGCCCCGTATGCGTAAAGAAGATCCATCATTACCTGAAGTCATACATGCCGGCCCTGATAATCCATTAGGAACGCATGCAATATATCTTGGCTGGCCGACCTATGCCATTCATGGTACCAACCGCCCTTATGGCATTGGTCGCCGCGTGAGTTCAGGCTGTATTCGCATGTATCCAGAAGCGATTGTCAAAGCTTATGACCTGATCCCCAAAGGGGCTATGGTTACCGTTGTCGATCAAACCGTAAAAGTCGGCTGGGCAGATAATATGCTTTATATCGAGGCGAATGCAGGACAAGAGCTTTCAGATGAAATGGAACGCCTTGGCAAAGTCCCTGAACAAGACCTCACGAGTGATCAAATATCCTACATTAAAAGCAAAGCAGGAAAACGCGCCGCTGATATTGATTGGGACATTGCACAAAAAGCATATAATGCCCGCAGCGGCTACCCCGTGCCTATATTAAGCAAAGCACCAAAAGATAAAGAGAAAAGCGACATCATTGTCGCAGAAACAAAAGCAGAAAAAGCAGTAGAAGCGACAAAAAATGAAGAAAAAGAATCCTCTAACACAGAGGAGCCTGTCAGCATAAAAGAAGAAACGCAGGCGCGTGTCCTCAGCGCATCATATAACGATTAATGAAGATAAACTGCGCCTTTAAGCACGCGCAGGGAATAATGTGTCTCGTGTTGTCACATCCATTGTTTCAAAGTGGCGCTTACCTGTCCCTACGCCCATATCCTTAGAAGGCCATGTATGCGCCATGCCGCCCTTTTTACTCGGTATCAAAAAACCAACATCCCATTGGTTTAAGACCCAAGCCGTGGCCGCGCGAGCATCTTTTAAACCGAGCTGTCCACCATAGCCCATGATCCCCACATGCTCTTCTTCCATGAACACAGTGCCCGCTCCGGCAACATTGCGGAAGATCCTGCATTCATTTGCATTGATAAGACGGTCACGGTGAAAAAAGCTTGTGTCTGATGTTGTTTGCAAACGATCAAGACGCGAAAAACATTCTAAATCTGATGCCGCGTTAAATGCTTTCAAAAAATCAGATGTATACGCGTTATGGCTTTTCTTTGAAATATCATCAAAAACATGAGAACAGCCACGCATTGCATGCGCATCAATTTGCGCAAAATGCGTTTTCAAAAAATGCTCAACATTAATATCAGAAAGCTGTAGACCTTCACGAGCAAGGTTCACCTTGGTTTTCGCTTCACGCTTTTGTGTATAGCCTATGTGTTCCATCGGCTCGACCAGTGCCGTTTTTATATCCGCGGGGATCAAATCGCCTGCGCCCGCCCAAACAACAAGGCCAATACGCTCATCTTCTGAATGTCCAATCACCTGCGTCAGCGCTTCTGCAAAATTCTTTGCGCTGATAACCGCAATATCGACGGGCAACTCACTTTGTGTGCTTACTGTTTTAATTTTCATGACTGCGTACCTACCTATATGAAAGCCTATTAAAAACGCCTATCAATTTACATAACATTGCAAGCTGTGTCAATATATTTTGTTTTCCTAATGCTGAGAATCAATAAAAACCTTAGAGCGTTGCCGTGCTATAGGTAGATTTTGCTGATTTATACGCCCAGTCGAGCCAAGGCGTCAGCATTACTAAATCTGATGATTCGATCGTTGTTCCGCCCCAAATACGCAACCCTGCAGGCGCGGCGCGGTATGATTTAATATCATAAGCGACGCCTTCACTATCGAGCGGTTTAATCATTTTTGTAATAAACGGCATTTTTTCATCTTCGCCAAGAGCATCAAACCACGGATCTGAAATTTTCAGCGTAATCGATGTTGATGAGCGTATATGCGCATCCGCCGTCAAAAAATCAACCCAGTCGGTTTTTTCAACCCAATCTGCAATAGCTTTTAAATTTGCATCACAGCGCGCAACGCTTGCTTTAACGCCGCCCAAAGAATCAACCCAGCGCAGCGCGTCAAGGCAGTCTTCTACCGCGAGCATAGATGGTGTGTTCAGTGTTTCACCGACAAACAACCCTTCATTAATTTTACCACCTTTTGTCATGCGGAAAATTTTAGGCAGCGGGCGTTCTGGCGTATAAGATTCCAAGCGTTCAACCGCGCGCGGTGAAAGCACCAACATGCCGTGGGCCGCTTCGCCGCCAAGCACTTTTTGCCATGACCATGTGGTCACATCTAATTTTGACCAATCCATTTCATAAGCAAAAACGGCGGATGTCGCATCACAAAATGTCAACCCAGCGCGCGCTGCTTTCACCCAATCAAGGTTTGGCATTCGCGTTCCTGCGGTTGTACCATTATAAACAAAAACCGTATCGCGATCCGTATCAACGGCGGATAGATCAACCATCTCGCCATAACTGGCCTTATGCACGACCACATCATCACATTTAAGGTGGTCTTGAATATCTTTTGCCCAATCCCCAGAAAAACTATCAGTGACGATGGTGTTCACACCGCGCGCGCCAAGCATCGACCACAGCGCCATTTCTATCGCGCCTGTATCGGATGCCGGTACAATCGCGATATAATAATCCGCCGGAATACCCAGCAAGCTGCGATGCAGCTCAATTACTTCTTTTAATTTCGCCTTACCTGGGGCTGCGCGATGCGAGCGTCCCAGTAAAGCGCCACTTAATGCATCAAGGCTCCAATTGGGGCGTTTAGAACAAGGTCCCGAAGAAAAATTCGGGTTATTGGGCTTTTGTGAGGGCTTTTGCAGCATTTATACAGACTTTTTCAATGAGATTTTTGAACGTGATCCAACGGCAGGGGTTAACGGCATATCATTCGCCGCCTTAGTCTTTTCATCCATAGGGTGATTCATATTCGCTTTTGTATGTTTCAGTTTTTTAAATAAACCGCTGCTCACAATTGCCATTAAGGACTCTCCAACCAGATAAACCATATGTTTAAGCTTTTACTATAGCCCTGCATATGATAAAGTTTTTGCATGTTTGATATGCACCTCACAATACCCATTTAACCCTGTCATGTCTACACCAAATTACCCATGAAATTTGCACTTATATTCGTCTCATCACCGACCAAAAAACTCAGCACGGCGCATTTGGCTCATGCCCAAAGCTTGCTTGCTGAGCTTGCTGTGCCTGAAACGGATATTCCGCCCAAATGGCTCGGTGCACATCGCGCGGCTGAGATTATTTTATTTGATAAGCTCAATACCGATCAAATGGCCACGCTACGCGCCTATACAAACAGCCAAGAAATTGATGTTTTCTGCGTCAGCAATATAGATCGCGCCAAGCCCTTATTACTCGCTGATATGGATAGCACCATCGTCACCGATGAAACGCTTGATAATATCGCCGCGAAGGCAGGTATTGGCGAGCAAGTCGCCAAAATAACCGCAAGCGCCATGAACGGCGAGATTGATTTTATTGCCGCGCTGAATGCGCGCGTTGCCATGTTAAAGGGTCAGAACGTCTCTTTGCTTGCCGAAGTGTTAGAAGACACCACATTAAGCGCTGGCGCAGAAATTCTTGTCCGCACTATGGCAAAGCACGGCGCAACATGCGTCCTTGTATCTGGCGGCTTCACATTCTTCACCGAACATATCGCTAGAAAATGCGGCTTTGCTTATAATCACGGTAATATTTTGGACATTAAGGACAATATTATACAAGGCAGCGTCACGCCGCCAATACTAGATAAGCATGCAAAAAAAGAGTTTCTAAATCATTATTTAGATAAGCTAAAAGTTAAAGCAAAGGACACGATTGCAGTCGGCGATGGCGCGAATGATTTAAACATGCTGCAAGCCGTAGGCACAGGTGTTGGCTATCATCCAAAACCAGCACTTGAACAAGCGCTGCAACATAATATAAAATATAGCGACCTTACGGCGCTTTTATATATCCAAGGCTATACAGAGGCCGAGTTCTTAAAGTAAACACAATAATAGTAACACTGCAGAAAGATAAGACATTATGGGCGAGATAAGCAAAGCTGATTTTAAGTATAGCGATGAGGAAATGGATGCCCTTATCCAAAAATATTGTAATGATTTTACTGCCAATGCTGCCGCGGGCATGTATGACCCCATTCATGGCCGTGACGTGGAAATTGACCAAGTTATTTTGATCCTTTTGCAAAAAGGCCGTAAAAACGCCATGCTCCAAGCACCTGCCGGTGTTGGTAAAACCGCGCTTTGTGTCGGCCTCGCGCAGCAAATTGTGGCTGACAACGTCCCTGATAAATTAAAAAAATGCCGCCTTTTAGAAATTGACCTTGCAGCAATGTCTGCAGGTACATCATCGATATCAGAATTCCAAGGACGCATCGTTCCTCTTTTGAAAGCCATGGCAGAGCGCCATTATCACCCTGATTACGGCTTAACAATTTTGTTTATTGATGAAATCCACCAAATTATGCCGACATGTCACGGCAGTGCCTATAAAGGCCTATCCGAAGTGATGAAGCCTTATTTGACGTCGGGTGCGCTATATGTGATCGGCGCGACAACAAAAGACGAATTTCGTATGTATATTGGCGTTGACCCTGCAATGGAGCGTCGTTTTCAGCAAGTCAACCTCTCCGTTCCTGACGCAGAAGGCGCATTCATGATTTTGCAGGCTGTACGCCCTGGCTACATCAAGCATCATGGCATTGATATCCCTGATGACAAATGCCGCGAGATTGTCCGCCTTACTGAAAAATATATGAAGAAAAGAAACCAGCCAGATAAATCCATCATGACCATGGATGCAGCCTGCGCCTATCATGTCAAAGAATTTGGCACGGGCGGTGAACTTTCCGAAGAAGCCATTTACACAATGGTTTCAAAAGATATCGGCATTTCAGCCCTTGCTCTGAAAGAATAAACAACAAAAAAACGCGCCACTTTAAAGGCGCGTTAAATTCTTTTCACTTCTGTTTAAACCTGTTTACGGACAGCCTGGGGATGATGGGTCAACCGCGCATTGTATCTTTTGATGACGGTCGATTAGCGCGTCTTTCGCGCCTTCTGCCATACCACGTCCCAATGATATATCCGCTGGCTTGATTGATACGGCTTCTGCATCATCATTACCCAGCGCCCATTCAAACGCACCGACAGCAAAATCTTTTACGGCCTCAAACACGCCTACTTCTTCGGGGGCTTTTTCACTTTCCTCCGGCGCTTTCGCTTCAAACTCGCTCATATTATCCTCCTCAACCTAATCCTGAGTTGATAATACCTCAAAAATATTAATCTTTCGTAAAATAAACAGCAAAAAGCTTACACATCCCCCGCAAGCGTGAAGATTTCTTCGGCTGAATGCACCATATGATGAATATGCGGGTGCGGCTCTTTCGGGATACGACCATGATGCACTAAAACGGTTTTCATACCTAATTCATGCGGGTGGTTCAAATTCCGAATTGTGTCTTCTGCCATAATCATTTGCGATGCTTCAAGCCCCAAAAGATCCATTGTCATTTCAAAAACAAAGCGCGATTCATCTTTCTTTTGAAAGCCATAATCTTCAAGGCCGAAAATGCGGTCATCAGGGAAAAACTGACGTAAATCTAAATGATCTAACGCACGCTCCGCCCAGTGGCGCGAGCCATGGGTGACAATCACATGCTGCAATTTTGAGCCTTTAAAAATTTCAACCAGCTCCTGTGATTTCTCAAGGATTTTTTCATCTAAATGCTTATGAAATTCATGGTGAACATCCACATTGCATAAATCATGCTGCTCTAAAAAAACACGCATGGAATAGCCATGTTTCACAAAGGATTCTTCCGCCATTTTCGTGGCCACGGCATCATCAACATCAACGCCAAGCGCACGCGCTGTACGACCTGCAATATGGTTACACGCATCTTCAAACAAAGTACTAAAACGATATAATGTGTTATCTAAATCCCAGATAATGGCTTTAATATTACTCATATAACTTACGCGTCCTTACTTTTTAATTACGCTTAGTTTTACGCAATCCTAGATTCAATAACAAGTTCTTGTTATGTGTCATTACCCTTTTAAAATCAACTTCACATCGCCGCCCATTGCTGCCGTGTTAATGCTGATCGCTTTTTCAACAGCGAAGCGGTGCAGATAATGCGGCCCCCCAGCCTTTGGGCCTGTACCTGAAAGGCCATGACCGCCAAATGGCTGCGAGCCGACAACCGCGCCAGTCATATGGCGGTTAACGTAGATATTGCCAACACTGACTTTGCGTTCAACCAAAGCATGGCGGTCTTCAAGGCGGCTATGCAGCCCGAAAGTCAGGCCATAACCTGTGCTATTCACTTGATCAAGCAAGTCTTCTAATGCGTCGCCCTTATAGGTCATGACGTGCAAAAATGGTCCGAAGATTTCTTGGTCTAAATCTTCAAAGCGTTTAAGGCGGCATAATGTTGGCGCAAAGAAATAGCCTTTTTGTGTCTCTTGCTTATCCATTGGCGCGGCACAAATAATCTCGCCAATGCCATCCATTTTTTCACGATGATGCACCAGCATTGCATGTGCCTCGCTGTCAATTAACGGCCCAACATCGGTTGAAATTTTCAGCGTATTACCAACGGTTAAATCTGCCATCGCCCCTTGCAGCATTTCTAAAATATGTGGCGCGACATCTTCTTGGATCAGCAAAAGGCGTAGCGCAGAGCAGCGCTGCCCCGCAGCGCCAAAAGCGCTCATAATCACATCATCAACTACTTGCTCAGGCAAAGCGGTAGAATCAACCATCATGACATTTAACCCGCCCGTTTCCGCAATAAACGGAACGATCGCGCCATTTTTTTCAGCCAAAGCGCGGTTAATAAGGCTCGCGGTACTGTTAGAGCCCGTGAAAGCCACGCCCCCACAATGCTTATGCTCAACCAAAGCCGCCCCAATTTCGCCGCCGCCAATGACAAGCTGTAAAGCTTCGGCGGGTACGCCCGCACTGTGCATAATCTTCACCGCTTCATAAGCAATAATCGGCGTTTGTTCGGCTGGTTTGGCAATAACCGCATTGCCCGCCATTAAGGCTGCGACGACTTGCCCTGTAAATATAGCGAGCGGGAAGTTCCACGGGCTAATACATAAAAATACGCCGCGCCCTTCCATCATCAAACGGTTTTCTTCGCCAGTTGGCCCTGGTAAAATCATGCCTTTACGCGAGAATAATTTTGAACCATGCAGGGCATAATAACGACAAAAATCAACAGCTTCACGCAATTCGCCTAGCGCATCTTCAAGGGTCTTTCCCGCTTCACGCATCATTAAGCCAACTAATAAATTCTTATTTTCTTCGTAAAGCTCAGCAATCGCGTATAAAATATCCGCGCGTCGTGATGCCCGATACTGGTTCCATTGTACAAAGCCCGCGCGCGCTTGGTTATACGCTGGTTCAACAATATCTTTATGTGCGAACAAAGCTGTGCCGACCACATCATCTGTATTGGAGGGGTTTTCAACGCTTTCTGGGTGACCGGATTGATATTCTTTGCCATTAATCAATGACACCGCATGAAACGCTTTTAAGTCTTTGGTCGCTTTCGCGCCCGTGACAAAGTCAAGCAACACGCGCTTGTCAGATAAATCATAGCCCAAAGAATTTTCCCGCGCCGCGCCAAATAAAGCAGACGGCATAGAAATGTGATTTTCATTATCATTAAGCGCATGGCTGATCGGGTCTTTCGATAGCCACTCAACAGGGACGCGATCATCGCGAATTTGCTGTACGAAGGAGCTATTTGCGCCATTTTCTAAAATACGCCGCACCAAATAAGGCAGCAGCTCTGCATGTGCGCCAACCGGCGCATAAATACGTACAGGGCCAAAATCATCACCATTCACCACTTCATAAAGCGCATCCCCCATACCATGCAGGCGCTGAAATTCAAACGCAACATCAGATTTTTGGGTCATTTCATGAACCGAAGCGATTGTTTGCGCATTATGCGTTGCAAACATCGGGTAAAAAGCACTATCCCGCGCCAACAACTTTTTAGCACAAGCAAGAAAAGATATATCTGTATGACTTTTCTTGGTATAGACGGGGTAATCATGTAACCCCATCGCCTGCGCGCGTTTAATTTCACTATCCCAATACGCGCCCTTCACAAGGCGGATTTGCAAACAGCGCTGCGTTGCCGTTGCGCGGCCTTGCAAATAATCAATCAAGTCTAGCGCAGAGCGTTGATAGGCCTGAAGCGCTAAACCAAAACCTTGCCAGTTCGCAAAGTCCTGATCATCCAAAATCGCATCAATAATATCAATTGAAATATCAAGGCGTTCAACTTCTTCGGCATCAACCGTTAAGTTAATATTCTGCGCCATTGCGGCATGGCATAATGCGCGCAGCTTTTCAGTAAGTACAGGTACACATGTTTTCGCATAAACGGTGTGATATTTCGGGTATAATGCCGAAAGCTTGACCGATATACCTGCGCAGGCCTGCATCTTCGCGGCATCTGTACCTTGCACCCTTGTGGTTTTACCCGCTTTACCTATTGCCGCAATGGCATTTAAGTAACTCACCATATAGGCATCCGCCTGCGCTTGCGTGCGTGCGCCTTCGCCGAGCATATCGTACGAAAACAAAAACCCTTTTTTCTGTAATGGCTTCGCTTTTTTCAGCGCCTTATCAATGCTTTCCCCCAAAACAAAGCTTTGTCCCATTTGACGCATGGAGCGTTTAAAGGCTTGCAATAAAAACGGCCGACTGACTTTCCCTAATGGGCTTTTATAAGTTTTTGATGAAATGCTTAACCCTTCGGCGAGCAGGCGTAGCACAAGGTCTTGTTGTTTCTTTGGCTGATCTTTAAATTTTTCATCCGCTGGCGCCGTGCTTTCCTTACCATTCCAATCCCCTTGGACAAGCTTTTCTTTAATCAACGCATTGGCAGTATGGCTATCTGGAATACGCAAAAGCGATTCCGCGAGGGTCATTAAACCCAGCCCCTCATTGCTAGATAATGGATATTTCAGCAAAAGCGCTTCGATTTCACCGAATTTACTCGGGATTTTACGTACACGTTTGATCAAAGAAGTCGCCGTAGCTTCCACCTTCATTCTAAAATCAGTATCCCAATCCAAAAAGCCGATTAATTGCTCAATCTGATAATCCTCTTCATTGGTTGCAATACTTAACGCGCGCCCCGCAAATCCCTTATCCATGCATATCTCCCACTAAGAATATTTTTCTAACTTTATTTTTTCTAATAATGAGGGCAATATACCCCAACAAACACCAATTGGAAATGATGATAATATCAAATGAGTGACACCTATACACAGAAGCAAGACAACCACGGCAATAACGCCCCAGAAATGAGCGTTTCTGACCTTGCACATTCTTTAAAGCGCACCTTGGAAGACGCTTATGGGCGCGTGCGCGTACGCGGCGAGCTTTCGCGCGTCAAAGTCGTTTCATCTGGCCATATGTATTCTGATTTAAAAGACCAAAATTCCGTCATTAATGTCATTTGCTGGCGCGGCAGCCTCTCAAAGCTTGCTATTCGTCCCGAAGAAGGGCTTGATGTCATCTGCACGGGGCGCATCACCACCTACCCGCAGCGTTCTAACTATCAACTGATCATTGAAAGTATGGAGCTTGCCGGTGAGGGCGCATTGCTCAAAATGCTCGAAGAGCGCAAAAAGAAGCTCGCTGCAGAAGGGCTGTTTGCAGAAGAGCGAAAAAAGCAGCTGCCTTTCTTACCTGAACGCATCGGCGTTGTCACATCGCCCACCGGCGCCGTTATACGAGACATTCTACACCGCATCAGCGACCGTTTTCCGCGCCCAGTCATGCTCTGGCCCGTACGCGTACAAGGGGATGGCGCAGCGGCGGAAATCACCCATGCAATAAACGGCTTTAACGCTTTACCAGAAGGCCAGCGCCCCGACATATTAATTGTCGCACGCGGCGGCGGCTCACTAGAAGACTTGATGGCCTTTAACGAAGAAAACGTTGTCCGCGCCATTGCCGCATCACAAATCCCCGTTATTTCAGCCGTCGGTCATGAAACGGACACAACCCTTGCCGATTATGCCGCTGACCGCCGCGCCCCGACACCGACAGGTGCAGCAGAAATTGCTGTGCCAGAACGCCTCATGCTGCTCGCCCGCGTAGAAGAAGATAAAACGCGTCTCTTCGCCGCGATTACGCGCCAGACAGATCATCACAAAAAATTTGTAAAATCCCTCGCTGCGCGTATAAGTGACCCACGCAAATTAATCGAAATTAAAGCCCAGCAAAGTGACCATCAATTTGAGAAACTCAAAAGTTTATTCCGTCATAAATTAAACCAAAGGCAGCAATATCTTTTACGCTTAGAAGGCCGCATCAAACATCCGAAAGACCGCATCAGCGAAGCAGCACAGCGCCTGAATTATATAGGTGCAAAC
>DELD01000066.1:40504-40842 GCA_002354205.1 Micavibrio sp. UBA2705
GCCTGAATTATATAGGTGCAAACCTTAAAGGTATACAAAGTCGTTTACTTCAAAACCACAGTCAAAGACTTGCGCAGGCCAGCCGTATTCTTGATACATTATCATATCAAAACGTCCTTAAGCGCGGTTATAGCATTATCCGTGATAAGCAAGGCACGCCCCTGATATCTGCGGCGCATATATCCGATAACATGGCGCTTGATATAGAATTCCATGACGGCAAAATTGAAGCATATAGCGGCAAAGGCGGCGAAGCGAAGCCCGCTGCGCCCGCACAAAAAAAGAAATCAACGAAAAGCCCAAAAGCCCAAAAAGATCCGAAAGATCCCAAGCCCCCC
>DELD01000066.1:41128-44039 GCA_002354205.1 Micavibrio sp. UBA2705
GATCCGAAAGATCCCAAGCCCCCCAAGGATCAAGGCTCTCTGTTTTAACGCCAATGCATTATGCTTATATTTTAAGGTCTTTGAGCGTATGAAGCTGCGAGCAAAGGTGATAAGGCTGCGATGCGCCACGACTATATGGCGGGCTTTGCCGGTACCCCAGTACCATATGACCGCTCCACCCCTTAAGAAAATAAGCCGCATCGAGGTTTTCTGGCGTATCTTCAAAAAAATGAACGTCTTTTCCTGCGGTTAAAAACTTGGCTTCAAACGCGTCAAAACAAGCTTTACGCGGCTTGCGCATAAATTGAAAATCATCTGTACCTGCAACGCCGTTAAAACAATCTTTAATACCCAAATGGTCAAGCACTGCCTCCGCGTAATCATGCGTTGCATTAGTGAAAATATATTTTTTAGTAAAGATAGAATTCAATATGGTCTCAATTTCAGCATCGATAGTCAGACCTTTTAAATTCAAGCTATGCGGGTCATAAGTCGCTTTCAACGTTTCCGCGACCGGTATATTATACCGTTTTAAGGCCTCATCCTGAACATAATATGTTGATTGTAGCATGTTAAGGACTTCCCTCTGCGCATCTTGGCGCGATATTTTCAGCCGGCCAGCTAAGAAATCCGCAAAAATATCCTCCATCTGACCATAAAGGGATGATATATCAACAATTGTATTATCCAAATCAAATACTAATGCTGCAGAGTTTCCCGCAGCATTAAACTGATCACGCAATGATGGTTTATATATATTATAAGGCATGTTCCTGCCCTTTATCCCTGTATATATTTTTATTTTCTCTACATTACACAAGCCGTATCAACCTTGTCAAATTTACGTTATCATGAACAGGCATTATACCGTGCGAACACGAAACAGGTTTAAAGTACAGCGCATCATGACCCATTATATTATCATCGCCGGCGGACCGATTGATAACGTCTCCTATATTGAGCGTTTTATCCGCGAGGGCAGCATCATTATTTGCGCGGATGGCGGGGCGGTGCATTTAAATGCGCTTGGCATGAAGCCCCATCAACTCGTCGGGGATTTCGATTCCATCCCGCCAGCTTTATATGCCACTTATCAGGGCGACCCTGCCGTAGAAATTTGCGCAGCGCCGGATCAAAACAGCACTGATTTAGAAAAAGCGCTTAAATGCGTCCCTGAAAGCGCAAAGCAAATTGACATTTTCGGTGCGCTTGGCGGGCGTATGGATCATCAACTCGCCAATATTTTAACAATAGAAAACCATAAAGCACCAGAGCGCTTTTGTATCCATGATCAGCATAATCAAATACGCCTGCTGACCTGCGATTTCGACTTTAAAGGAAATATAGGTGATAAAATTGGCGTTATCCCCCTAAGGGACGTCGGCAGCCTTCGCTTTGAAGGGTTGAAATTCCCCGCAGAGGGTCTTGGGCCGCCTTACACGTTAGGCTGGCTTGGCACATCAAATGAAATGATAAGTACGCAAGGCGCAATAAAACTAAATAGCGGCCTTGTTATCTTTACCCATTACAGCGCCCCATAACCCCGCGCTACCATTTAATTGGCACTTGCTCCTGCGCACCTAAAAAATCATTAGCCTTTGAAAAATGTTTGCAGCCAAAGAAACCACGATAAGCCGATAAAGGCGAAGGATGTGCACTTTTTAAGACCAAATGCTTATCCGCATCAACGAAAGCAGCTTTTTTCTGCGCATAGCTGCCCCAAAGCATAAAGACGACAGCTTTATCTTGCCCGTTCACGGCAGCAATAACGGCATCGGTGAACGCTTCCCAGCCTTTCCCTTGATGCGAGCCCGCCTTGCCAGCCTCAACGCTCAGCACACTGTTTAACAACAGCACACCTTGATGCGCCCAATGCTCTAACAGTCCAGAGGGCGGCGGCATAACGCCTAAATCGCTCTGTAATTCCTTATATATATTTACCAAAGATGGCGGAATCTTAACGCCTTCTGGCACACTAAAACTTAAGCCATGTGCCTGCCTTTCACCATGGTAAGGGTCTTGCCCTAAAATCACAACTTTCACATCTTGCAAAGGCGTTAATTCCAAAGCCCTGAAAATATTTTCTTCTGCTGGGTATATTGTTTTTCCTGCGGCTTTTTCAGCCGCAATAAATGCCGCCACATCGTCAAAAGATGCACAATAAGCGGTGGTCGACAATGCTTTCTGCCACTGCTGCGCTTTATTTAAAGTCATTACCCCCATACTCCCCCTCAACGCGCATCGCAGTAAAACTTAGTTACAAAAAAAACCTGCCGAATTGGCAGGTGTTTTTTTTGTGTAATTGTCATCGTAATAAGTTAATGATTATTATTAATATGTGCAGCTGCGCTTAATAGAGCTGGCAACGACCTACTCTCCCGCGCCTTAAGACGGAGTACCATCGGCGCTACAGCGTTTCACGTTAGAGTTCGGGATGGGATCTCGTGTTTCAACCGTGCTAAAATCACCAGCTCAATTAAACGCAGCATGCGAATTAATAATAATGAAACGAATTAATGTCTTACTAGCCAAGATAACGAATTATCTTAGATTTGCGAAATAAAGCTTACGCATAATATTTTTGCTACTGCGCGCTTATAGTTTAGATTCAAGCCGATCGAGCAATTAGTACCAGTTAGCTTCACTCATTACTGAGCTTCCACATCTGGCCTATCAACGTGGTGGTCTTCCACGGCTCTGATAGGGAAAACTAGTTTTAGGGGAGGCTTCCCGCTTAGATGCTTTCAGCGGTTATCCCGTCCACACATAGCTACCCTGCACTGCGGCTGGCGCCACAACAGGTCCACCAGAGGTGTGTCCATCCCGGTCCTCTCGTACTAGGGACAGATCCTCTCAAGCTTCCAACTCCCACGGCAGATAGGGACCAAACTGTCTCACGACGTTCTGAACC
>DELD01000023.1 GCA_002354205.1 Micavibrio sp. UBA2705
GCACTGCTTAGTAAAAAGCAAAATCGTGCTTATACAATATGTTACCGGATAATTATTTAAAATATTGTTAAGGGAAATGGCGGACACGGTGGGATTCGAACCCACGATGAGAGTACAACCCCCATACTCCCTTAGCAGGGGAGCGCCTTCAGCCACTCGGCCACGTGTCCTTCCAATAAAGCGAAGCGTTGTTCGCTTTTGAAGTGGAATATAAATATCAGGACAAATCAGTATTGTCTAGAGCTAAGATGCATTAAGATGCAATAAATTGGGATAGAAAATCGCCCCAGTTTTCAATTTGTTCATGATCAAGGTAATAGTCGTTGCGGTGAAGCAGCCAAGAGCCGTCTTTCTTACGCGATAAGGTGGCGAAAACGCAGGCGGAATAGTCTTTACCGTCAGGTGAACCGATGTTTAATTCGGTTAGTACTTGGTCGCTCGCTTCATCGGCAAGGCGGATATAAGGCGTTGCAACATCGGAAAAGCCGTGTGCGCTGCCAACTTCGGCGAGGAAGACAATATGTTGAATATAATCGGGCAGGGCGGTCGGGTCTAGGGTGATGAATTCGTCATCGCCTTCTGCTTCGCCGTGACGACAGTCACCTGAATGGGTGATGTTTTCGGAACGGTCAATATTCTCGCCATCTTCGCCGGTGATAAAGTCCATCAGGGATTTACGCTCATCATAACAATAACAACTCAAATCAAGGTCATAGGTCTCTGTATTGCGTCCTAGGGCAGAATTAAGCTTGTCACTGACTGATGTATCTTCATTTGGATCCCAGCTTAAGCCGCAAACAAGTTTACCTTTGTTTTCTTCTGTTAAGACAAGCGGTGAAGTATCAAGAATAATTGGATTCATAGGAGCCCCCTAAAAATATGATGTGTTTGAATGTTTTAACAACGCCAAAATATTGTAGCAGAAATGAAGTTAAATAAAAACAAATCCAGGCGGTTATATTTTTTCAAACATCAAATAATTTTGATAGCGCCCCGCATCGCGGCCTTTATTCTCATAGCGCGTGCTTTCCCAGTCTTTGGGTGTATCTTGCCAGTCGGCTTTGCTGTCTGCTTGCCATTTGAAGCTTGGATGCTGGGCAGCTTGCATACACATCCATTCTGATAAATATGAAACGTCAGATGTCATGATAAGCTTGCCGCGGCTTTTTAGAACGCGAGCATATTTATCGAGCGTTTCGGGTCGAACGATGCGGCGCTTATGGTGGCGGTACTTATGCCACGGGTCAGGGTTTAGTATGTAAAGTCCATCAAGTGAATTGTCTTTAATTGAATCAACCAATAGCAAGGCATCATCCATATGAACGCGGATGCGATCTGTCGGGATTTCAAGTTCGTAAAGGTCTTTTAAAAAAGCAGACATGCCGTTTATATAAGGCTCGGCGCCAATATAGTTAATATCAGGGTGCAGAGCCATAACATGGCGTAGATGTTCGCCGCTGCCAAAGCCGATTTCTAGCCATGTTTCTGCGCTGCTATCTGTAAACAGGCTTGTTGGGTCTAAAGCGGCCTCAGCTTCTAAGGCGCTGCTGGATACTTCAAGCGCTGGCATGAGGGCGTCAAGCGCCTTTTTACGTGCAGGACTAAGCGGGCGACCAAGACGGCGGCCGTGGACGTTACGGCGCAAAATGTCTTGTTGTTCTTTATCTATCTGCTCTTGTTCGTGAGGCATATTAAACGAGCGCTTTTTTTAATGGTTCAACAAGGTCAAGTTTTTCCCATGAGAAACTGCCATCTTCGCGTGGCTTGCGGCCAAAGTGACCATAGGATGATGTCACTTCATAAATCGGCTTGTTCAGCTGTAAATGTTCTCTTATGCCGCGTGGACTAAGGTCGATGACTTTATCAATCGCCTTTACAATGCTTGCCTCATTAACTGTACCTGTCCCCATTGTGTTGGCATAGATTGATAATGGGCGCGATACGCCAATTGCGTATGATAGCTGGATAGTACATTTTTCAGCGAATCCAGCGGCGACAATGTTTTTCGCAAGGTAACGCGCCGCATAAGCGGCAGAGCGGTCAACCTTTGTTGGGTCTTTACCTGAAAACGCGCCGCCGCCATGTGGCGCTGCGCCGCCATAGGTATCAACAATGATTTTACGGCCTGTAAGGCCAGCATCACTTACAGGGCCGCCAATAACGAAGCGGCCTGTTGGGTTGACGTATATTTTATCAGCTTCTGGCATCCAGCCATTAGGCAACACTTTTTCAATGTAAGGCATGACTATGTCACGAACATCATTTTGTGAAAGGTGTGCGGCGTGCTGCGTAGAGAGAACAACGCAGTTTGCGCCGACAGGTTTGCCATCACGGTATTCTAATGTGACTTGTGACTTTGCATCAGGGCCAAGGCCTGAATTTGGGTCAGAGTGGCGTAGTTCAGCTAGCTCGCGCAATATGTGGTGAGAGTATTGCAGTGTGGCGGGCATGTATTGTTCTGTTTCATTGGTCGCGTAACCGAACATTATGCCTTGGTCGCCAGCGCCTTCTTCTTTATCGCCTGCCGCATCAACGCCAACAGCAATATCTGCAGATTGATTATGGGTGCGGATATCAACTTCAATGTCTTTCCAGTGGAAATTATCTTGTTCGTAGCCGATCGCTTTTACCGCAGCGCGAACTTCTGCGTCAATCGTCTGTTTTGATACGTCTTGTGCGCAGCGCGTCTCACCAATAACGCCAACATAGTTTTTTGTGCATACGGTTTCTATGGCTGTGCGGGCTTCGGAGTCTAATTTTAAATACACATCAACAAGGCGATCAGATATACGGTCGCATATTTTGTCTGGGTGACCTTCTGAAACTGATTCAGATGTGAAGATATAGTCTTTAAAATTGTCCATAATGTCTCTCGTAAATAATAATGAGAAAGAAGTATAAAAAAAAATACGGCAAAAATCACCGTATTTTTAATGTAATGCACGATTTAAATAAGTTTGTCGTTTATTTATTTATCATCATCGGCAACGTGTTTAGAAACTTGCTTCATCATTTTGACAAAATCTTTGCGGATTTTCTCATCGCTGATGGAGTAGTAGACCTTGATAAGGTCGAGGGTTTCTTTTTCATTCATAATGTCTTTCTTGGCGGTGTAGCTCGCTTGACCGCTTTCTGACAGACCGTTTGGTTTCTTGAAATTATCATTATAGCCTTCAAAGAAATGAGACACTTCTGTATCTAAAATTTCGCCTATTTGGTAAAGGCGGCTGGCGCTTACACGATTACGTCCAGTTTCATATTTTTGAATTTGCTGAAACGTGAGCTCAAGAGAATCTGCGAGCTTCTCTTGTGAGACACCTAACATGGTTCTTCTTTGACGGATTTTTGACCCTACATGCACATCAACAGGGTGAGGTGTACTTACTGTAGGCTTTTTAATGTCAGCGTTCATAATACTCAGATACTCCTTGATTATATTGCGGCAGCACTTTCGCTGCGTGTCTTTTATATTTTTATTCGCCGCAGAGTACAACTATCTTTATGGCTATTGAAGCGTTATTTTTCTGCGAGCTTTATGCCTTTTTATAACCATTAAGCACTATAATAGCAAGCAGTGGCAGCCATGTTAATAACATTACAACCCATAGGCCTAGCCGTGTGTAGAAGGAAGCATTTGAATTGTCTAATGAAATGCTTGCTGCCGCTGCGCCCTTATTTTCTAAATTAGCCTTTGCTAACACTCTACCTTGCGGTGATATAATTGCGCTGATCCCTTTATTTGCAGCGCGGAAAACATGTGCGTTGTTCTCAATTGCGCGGATCAATGCTATACTTTGGTGTTGGTAAGGCCCCGATGAATTACCGTACCAACCGTCATTTGTAAGGTGAATGATGGCGTTTTTATGTTGTGCTTGCGCATCCCACGGCGATTCATTGAGCGTCATTTCATTGGGGAATATTATTTCGTAGCAAATCTTAGGCATAAACTTTAGGCCGTTACCTACTGTAAATATTTCGCTGCCATTTCCTTTTTGGAAGCCGTTAAAGCCAGTGACCGTTTTTAAGGGAATAAGCTTTTGGAACGGAATATATTCACCAAAGGGAACAAGGTGCGTTTTCACGTATTGGTGAATGTTTTTACCGTTTTTATCTATATATAGGGCTGCGTTTTGATAGTTATATTTGCGCTCGGCTCTGTTAATTTCGCGGGTCAATGCACCGGTTATTAAGCTTACATCGTATTTTTGGTTCTCTGTCAGCTGCGCCATAAGATCAGGAAAGAAATTATCTTGTTCTGTGCTGTGATACGATAATGCCGTTTCAGGCCAGACGAGCAGGATAGGTAGCGTTTTGTCAGGAGCGTAACGGATAGCATCTTCACTGGTTTGCACCAGTTTTTCCATGTTCTTTTTTGCGTATAGCGGGTTCCATTTCTCACTTTGTGGGATGTTTGGCTGAACAGTGATGACATGGATGCTTGGCGGATTTTTCACGGGGGCATTTTGTAGAGTTACATAGCCAAAGAGGATGTTGCTGGCACACAGGACGCAAGCAAGGCTAAGGGCTATAAATCGTTGGCGCTTTATTGGTGTATATAGGCCGTAACCTATAAAAGCGCTGATGATTAAGATCAGCCAGGTCATGCCTAATAACCCTATGACGGAGGCGAGCTGTATAGCCGGCAAAAAATTGCTCCATGTTGTGCCAAGCAAGTTCCATGGAAAGCCAGTGAATAAAAAACTGCGTGCAAGCTCAGCGATCATGATGCTCTGCGTAAAGCAGATAAGCCTTGAAAACGGGCTGGCGTCTTTGCCGAGTAGTTTTAAGGTGAGGGTGGCTGAGAGTGCATAAAACAGAGCGAGGCCTGCGGGAAGCGCGAAAACGGCAAGCGGCCATGCCCATTTATAATCATTCCCTTCAACCAGCAGCGCATTGCCAATCCAGTAAAGCCCTGTAAGGAAAAATCCTAATGCAAAGTTATAGGCGTAAAATGCTGGTTTTTTTGGCGCAAAGCGCAAAAAGCCGTAAAAAAAAGCGATCAGAATAATTAGAGTGAGAATGAAGCTGTTTATGGGCGGTAAGCATAACCCCGCAGCGCCGCCGAGTATGAAGGCTACAAAATAAGGGGAGATTATGACGGCTTTAAGCATTTTGACGAGCTTTAATTATTGAGTTTTCTTATGCGTACGCGGCTAATGCGTCTTGGGTCAGCATCAATGATTTCAAAAATGATACCGTTACGGCGGTCTCTTAATACTTCACCGCGTGCAGGCACACGGCCAATCTTATTTGTAATATAACCGCCAAGCGTATCGATGTCATCAAGTTCGTCTTCGCTGCCGAGGGTGATTTTGGTGACTTCCATAAGGTCGTCTAATTCAATGCGGGCATCGGCAATTATCGATGAATCCTCAGGTTTTATAACAAGCTCAGGTTCTTTTTCTGTGTCAAACTCGTCGCTAATTTCACCAACTATGGCTTCGGTTATGTCCTCAATGGTGACAAGGCCGTCAATACCGCCAAATTCATCAATAACTAACGCCATATGCAGCTTTGTTTGCTTCATCTGTAACAATAAATCGAGAACGGGTAGGGCTGGAGATAATATAGGCAATTCACGGACGATAGTATTGATATCGAAACTATCGTCATTTAGATCTCTGTTGAGTAAATCCTTTAAGTGGATAAAGCCAAAGGTATTATCAAGATTGTCTCTGTATACAGGAATACGGCTATGCTGTTTTTCTAAGATAATGTTGATGATATCGCGATAGTTGCTGTCGACATCAATGGCAATAATATCAACGCGGGGAACCATGACATCATAAACTGTCATGTCGCGCAGTTTTAAGACGTTACTGATAAGGTCACGTTCATTACGTGCGGCATAGTCTAATTTGTCATCATCATGATTGTCATCAATGAAATCAGCAAGGGCTTCACGAATGTCTCCCTGCTTGAGGATTTTTTTTGTAATAGATGAGAAAAAACCGTTTTTCTTTGGTTTGATTTCTACTGCGCCGGTGTCGTTATTCGTACTGGCATCTGGCGTGTCATTTTCTGGAAGGTCTTCAATAGCCTTACCAGATGGAGCTGACGGGGATATATTTTGCATTTTTTTCTATATTCTCACTAAATATCTATAATTCTGTATACATCGTTTCATATGGGTTGGCAATATTTATGCGCCCTAAGATTGTGATCTCTAAAGCTTCCATTATTTCGGCTTCATCGTTATCTATGTGGTCATAGCCGAGCAAGTGCAAAAAACCATGAATAAACATGTGCAGTGCGTGGTCTTTGAACGTTTTCTTTTGGGTGATGCTTTCTTGCTTTACGGTATCATAAGCAATGAATATGTCGCCAACGGGCACATTAACGCCAGCGGGGATCATATCGGTTTCTTCGAGCAAATCATCAAACTGTGGAAATGAAAGGACATTGGTCGCTTTATCTTTATCGCGCCATTCCTGATTGATACTACGTATGAACGGATCATCACATAGGGTTAAGCTTATTTCGTAAGGCTTTGCCATGACATGTAATGTATGATCTGTCGGGAGGGCGCGCTCTATGGCGCGGAGCGCGTGGTAAAAGTCTTGCTCCGAGACAACATCATGCCAACGCTCGTCTTCAACGTTGCATTCAATGGTGTTAAGGTCGTTATACGAATTATCGTGCATTGCGGTCATATGCATCCAATACGCGCCTTACCATTTGGTGGCGAACAACATCTTGGTTCGTAAATGTTGTAAAAGCCGTGCCTTCAATGCCTTCTAGGATAACAATTGCTTCTGTCAGCCCTGATACTTGCCCAGGGGGAAGGTCAGTTTGATGTGGGTCGCCATTGACGACCATGCGGCTGTTTTCACCCATACGGCTTAGAAACATTTTCATCTGCGCCGAAGTGGTGTTTTGCGCTTCATCAAGCAAAACAAAAGCATTGGCAAGTGTACGGCCACGCATAAAGGCCAGTGGCGCGATTTCAATATCGCCGCGTTCAATGAGTTTTTCTGTTTTTTCAAGGCCGATAAAGTCATAAAGTGCGTCATAAATAGGCTGAATATAGGGGTCAACTTTTTCTCTTAGATCCCCAGGGAGAAAGCCTAGCTTTTCGCCCGCTTCAACGGCGGGACGGCAAAATACCATGCGATCAACGATTTTGCGCTCATACATTTCAACGGCAATACCCACAGCAAGGTAGGTTTTACCTGTACCCGCAGGACCAACGCCAAAAACGAGCTCCTTGCTTTTGAGCGAGTCTATATATTTAGACTGCATCGGGGTGCGCGCCGCGATTTTCTTTTTATGGGTGATGATTTCAGCGGGTTTACCGCCTTTATTCTCAGTAGGTTTATCGTCATTTTTTTTATGAGTATCTGTTGTCTGTGTATTCATGGCGGCATCCTTTTCATCCTCTGCATCAGCTTTGGCAAAGCGGATCGCAGCATAAATATCTTGGCTTGAAATATGTTCTTTTTTTTGTAACGTGTCCCAGAGTTTGCAGATAATAAGATCCGCAAATTGGACGTTTTCGTGATCGCCTGAAATGCAAATCACGTTTCCGCGGTCAGCAATGCTGACATCTAATTCTTTTTCTAACAGGCTGATATGCTCGTTTTGTTGACCGTAAAGGCCCCGTAGCAATTGGTTGTCATCAAACTCCAGACATAGCGCATTGCCTGCTTGTGAATGTTTGATGTTATTTAAAACGTCTGTTTTTTCGCTCATATAAGGTAAGTATCTCAAATACATATTAAAACTGCATTAAGATTAGCCGAGTTTATGCAGATTTCAAAATAGATTCTTGCAACTCAAGGTCACCTGTTAATGAATTGGCAAACGCGCCATCAATAACGACATTGGCGCTGTGTCCCATAAGGCGCTCAGACGCAGTGACGTGAATGGCCTGATTATATGGCGTCCGGCCATGTAATTTGTCGCCTTTTTTATCTGTACGGTCGAATAGGACAGGCAAAGTTTTGCCGATGCAGTTTTTATTAAATTCAAGCTGATGTTCATTAATAAGCCCTTGAAGCGCCGCAAGGCGTTCTGTTTTTACGTCTTCGCGGACAAGATTCGCCATGTTTGCCGCTGGTGTACCGGGGCGTGGGCTGTATTTGAATGAATATGCGCTTGCATATTTAACCTGACGGACAAGGTCCATTGTGTCTTCAAAATCTTGGTCGCTTTCACCAGGGAAGCCAACAATAAAGTCACCCGAAAGGGCGATGTCTGGGCGCGCTTTGCGTAAATCTTCGATGATTTTAAAGTACATGTCGCGTTCATGCTTACGGTTCATGGCTTTGAGTATTTTATTTGAACCACTTTGTACCGGAAGGTGCAAATAGGGCATTAATTTATCAATGTCGCGATGCGCTTCAATGAGTGACATCTCCATATCGCGTGGATGCGACGTGGTGTAACGGATACGATCTAAGTCATTGAGCTTAGCAAGTTCTTCGATGATTTTCGGCAAATTCCATGATTTACCGTCATATCCTTCGCCGTGAAAGGCGTTAACGTTTTGCCCAAGCAAGGTGATTTCGCGTGCGCCGCTATCAATAAGGGCTTTGGCTTCATCAACAATCTGCTGGACTGTACGCGAATATTCACCGCCGCGTGTGTATGGTACAACGCAGAAAGTACAGAATTTATCACAGCCTTCTTGGACGGATAAAAATGCCGTAACGCCTTGGTCATTGCTTTCTTCAGGCAGGGAATCAAACTTGTTTTCGGTATCAAGCTCTGTCGAGACAATGCGCTCCGTGCCATATGCGCCGGTTAGCTTTGCAAGCATTTCTGGCAGCTCGTGGTAGGTTTGTGGGCCAAATACAAGGTCAACATAAGGCGCGCGTTCCATGATGTATTCACCTTCGGCCTGCGCAACGCAGCCAGCAACGGCCATAATCATTGTGCCGCCCTCGGCTTCTTTTTTGTCTTTCAAACGGCGCATACGCCCCAGTTCAGAGAAAACTTTGTCCGTTGCTTTTTCACGAATGTGACAGGTATTGAGGATCATCATATCAGCATCTTCAGGCTCTTCGCTAACTGCATAGCCGAAAGGGCGCAATATGTCAGCCATGCGGCGGCTATCATATACGTTCATTTGGCAGCCCCATGTTTTAATGAAAAGCTTCTTTTTGTCTGCTGCTGTGTTTGCGTCTTTAGGCATGATTTGAACCTTGCTGTCTTCTTTATTATTTAGGGTGTTTGTTCTTAAAGCATATATGGACTAAAAAAATCAAGTAATTTACAACGTGCAAGGTTCGTTTTATGATGGTTTTAGTCGTTTTTATTATTGAAAGTTTAATCCTATGACACGCAGCTTACTCGCCATGGCCCCAATTTTGCCGCAGCAAATGGAAGAATTGGAACAGCATTTTAGTGTCATCAAGCTTTGGAAGGAAACTGACCCCGAAGATACTTTACACGCGCGCAGCAAGGAAGTGCGGGCAATTTTGTCTACATATAACGGCCCTAAAATCAGCAAACGTTTAATGGGGGCGCTGCCGAATTTGGAAATCGTCTGCCAGTATGGGGTGGGCGTGAATAATATAGATTTAGCGGAAGCTGAACGCCGCAATATCGCCGTGACTTACACGCCTGACGTCTTAACGGATGATGTCGCCGACACAGCTATGGGGCTAGTCCTTGCCGTTATGCGCCGTCTTTGTGAGGCGGATATGTTCGTGCGTGTGGGGCAGTGGACGCAAAATAGTAGCGCTTTCCCGCTGGGATCGTCACTAACACGTAAAACAATGGGCATTGTTGGGCTTGGTCGTATTGGCCGCGCCATTGCCCGCCGCGCCGAGGCTTTCGGCATGGATATTATTTATTTTGGGCGTAAAAAGAAAAACGATGTGCCTTACACTTATTTTGATGATTTAGCTGAAATGGCAGCCAAATGTGATGTGCTGATGCTTTCCTGTGTTGGCGGTGAAGAAACTAACCAATTGATTAATGCTGAAATTTTAAATGCGCTCGGCGCAAAAGGCGTCTTGATTAACATTGCAAGGGGCAGCGTCGTTGATGAAGCCGCTTTAATAGAGGCGTTAGTAACTAAGCAAATTGCCGCTGCGGGACTTGATGTTTATGCCAAAGAACCGTATGTTCCTGAAGAATTACTCAAAATGGATAATGTCGTATTGCTGCCACATATCGCAAGCGCGACAAGTGAGACGCGCGCAGTTATGGGTGAATTAGTGATTGAGAATTTATTGGCGCATTTTGATGGGCGCGCGTTAATTTCTCCCGTTTTATAAAAAACTAATATTTTAAGGGTTGTGATGCTTAGAAAAACCGCTTTGAACTTAACGATGATTATTATGCTGACATGCCTTGGCGCTGTAGCTGCGTTGGCAGAGGGCTGTTATACAAAGTCAGAGGCTGAAGCCGAGCAAGGCATACGCATTCATAGCGAGTTAATGGTCATAGGCCTGAATTGTCAGCATATGGGGCCATCAGGCGCAGAAAACCTGTATTTAAAATATCGTCAATGGACAAAAAAGCACGAAGTTATTTTCTCAAAATACGAAGATACACTAATGTTTTACTTTTCTCGCAATGGCATTAAAAACCCAGAAGGACATTTGAATACATTGCGCACAAATTTTGCGAATAAAATATCTTTGGAAGCCGCAAAAATGCGGCCTGATATTTTTTGCAACCATTACGGCGCGCGTATTAAACGCGCCGATGGCCTAAGCGACACACAAATCAAGGACTGGGCATCAACATTTTATGCCTCGCATCCTGTATCGAACCCTATCTGCCATTAAGCTTCTTATACCCTTTGATTTGCAATTGTGGACAGCTTTACGCTGCCCCTAGAAATTCATGCGGATAATGCTAAGCTGCGGATCTAGCTGTAAATAAACAAAAAAACATATATGGGGATTTCATGAGTATTGATGCTTGGATTAACGATAAAATTAGTGGCTTTGCCGATAAGGTTGAAAGCGTTGTCTTTTATCCTGTACGCCATTGTAGCGAAGGCGGTATAGACTTTGGTTATCCTGAAGGTTTTTGTAGCAGCGGCACTGAAATTGTTGCGCCGTTAATTCTTATTTGGCTCGTTATGGCCTCTGTATATTTCACATTCTACCTTGGCTTTGTCAATGTTCGTTTCTTTAAGCATTCTATTGATATTCTGCGCGGTAAGTTTGATAGAAAAGATGAAGATGGCGGGCAAATTAACCGTTTTCAGGCCTTGGCAACATCGCTTTCAGGGACGGTAGGCCTTGGTAATATTGCAGGCGTGGCCATTGCTGTCTCGATTGGTGGACCCGGCGCGGTGCTATGGATGATTATTATGGGCTTTTTCGGAATGAGCCTTAAATTTGCGGAAGTAACATTTGGCGTTAAATATCGCCATCATCCTGACCCAAGTGACAGATCTGTCGTTTATGGCGGGCCGATGTATTATCTGCGTGATGCATTTGCGAACCGCAATATTCCTTTTATAGGCTCAGTTTTGGCGGCTGTGTTTGCGCTGTGCTGTATTTTAGGGTCAATTGGCGGCGGTAACTTGTTCCAGGCGAACCAAGCCTATCAACAAGTGTTGAATGTTACGACTGGCGACCTGAATGTATTCCTTGCTGGTAAGGCTTGGTTATTCGGTGTTGTTCTTGCTGTTCTCGTTGGCGCTGTTATTATTGGCGGCATTAAATCAATTGCTAAGTTTACATCAAAATTAGTGCCGATTATGGGCGGTATTTATATGGTTGCGGGTTTGGTCGTTATTGGTATGCATTACGACCAAATCGGTTCTAGCCTGCGTGATATTGTCAGCATGGCATTTTCAATGGAAGCTGGCATTGGCGGCCTACTTGGTGTGATGCTACAAGGCGTCAAGCGCGCGGCGTTTTCAAACGAAGCTGGCCTTGGTTCGGCGGCGATTGTTCATGCGGCGGCGCAGACGGACAAGCCAGTATCGCAGGGCTTTGTCGGTATGCTTGGCCCGTTTATTGATACGATTGTCATTTGTACGGTAACAGGCTTGGTTATCGTGATTACAGGCGCGTATAAAGGCGGCGATGGCATGGCAGGGGTTGAGCTTACTTCTAATGCCTTTGCGGAAGGGATTTCTTGGTTCCCCTATGTGCTTGCACTAACGGTCTTTTTATTCGCGTTTTCAACCTTGATTACATGGTCATATTACGGGCAAAAAGCAGCCGCGTATTTATTCGGAGAGAATAAGTTTGTTGAGTTTGCTTATAAACTGCTCTTTCTTGTGATCGTCGTTGTTGGCTGCACAATGGATTTAGGCAAGGTTGTCGCTCTGTCAGAGGCATTCTTGTTCATTATGGGTATTCCGAACGTTATTGGCCTGTATTTCCTTTCACGTGAATTAAAACGTGATGTGAAGGATTACCAATATTATCTGTCGGATATTAAGCCTTCTATGGTTGACAAATAAAGCAGGACTTTGATTTTCTGTGTAGAAGATTTGACGCTGGCAGGTTCATCCTTGCCAGCGTTTTTAATGCGTGAAATGATCCCTTCATTCATATTTTTATTTAAACTGATTCGATTGGGGTACCGTCATGAACGGAGAACAAGCGCGCAAAGATAATGTTACATTTTCAAGCAAAACAACGTTAACCGCGAACAAGGCGGCGGCAGCACAAAACGCTGAACCAAACGCTGAAATTGAAGTGCCAGAAAGTTTGACGATCAACGCTCTTAATCAAAATATGAAGAAGGGCAATGATAATTTTGTCGGTAATTATGATGATGCTGAGACGATATTAGAGCTTGGCTCAGGCTTAAGTAAATCAAATGCAAATAAAACCATGGCATACAAAGCCATAGAACTTATCGGTTTAGTTGGCTCTGTGCTTTGGGTGTTTTATAGCGCCGTGTATTTCATGCGCAGCGGTGGTTCATTTGACCCAACAGTGATTGGCGGCATGTTAACGGGCATATTTGCACCTGTCGCGGTATTCTGGCTTTGCTTTTCGCATGTGATGCGCAAAAAAGACGTTGAGTTTTATGCAGAAAATCTGCGCAGTGAATTAGAAGGCTTGCTTTTCCCTAGTAAGAAACATGCGACAAAAGTAAATAAAGATATTCAGCTTTTATGTCAGCAAGTGGCGGATATGAATAACAATTCACGCGCGGCATTAAAATCAATTCAGCGCGCGCGTCATGGCCTGCGTAACGAAATACGCGACTTTTCAAGCGTTGCAAGCAAGGCAGAATTCCATATTGATCGTCTAGGCGATGTGTTAGAAGCCAGAAAAACAGGCTTAATGGAAAGCATCGGCGAAATTGAGATGCATGAAAATGTATTAAAGGACCACGCGAAAAACGGCCTAGACGCATGGCGCAGCGCCGAAGCGGATATTCTAACCATCAGTCAAGATGTCGAAGCGAAGCTTTATAGCGGCGTAGAGCGCATAAACGGCGCGGCAGAACAGGCGCATGAAAAAGTACAATCCATTGATGAAACAATGCAATCTACTTATCAATCTATGCAATCAGCCGTCGATAATTTCGGCCTGCGCCTTGATGGTTTAAGTAGTGATTTTGATGGTCATGTGGAAGCGCTTTCCAATTCCGCTGACCGCGTAAGCGATGAAACAGAGAAACTTGGCGGGCATATTCGCGGAGAAGTGGATAGTCTAGAAAAAATGACTATTCAAGCGATTGAAGCGATGGCAGAATCCTCAATGTCTATTGAGGCGCAGCGCCGTGAGCTGAGTAATGGTGTCGACCGTCTTTCTGAAGAGGCAAAAGATTTAGCTGCGCGCATTGAAGATGCCGCAGGTAATATGGATGAAACGGTCGCCATGGCCGTTGCACGTTCAATTGAAATTGAAGAACGTATGGGTAAGCAAGCTGACCGTATAGGTAACGTATCCCATATGCTTGATGAAAAAGCATCTAACCTTGAAAAATCAGGCGACCATATTGCATCACAGCTTGGTGATGCAATGTCAGTGGCGATTTCAGGGTCTGAGAAGTTGCGCAGCGCTGTGCGCCGTATTTCTGAAGAGATGGAGAAAACATCACAGCAAACAAGTGAAGCTGCGGATGAACTGCTACAAAAAGTATCGGTGAAGTTCGAAAACTTGCACGATCATAGTGCGCATAATATTGCGAAAATTCGTCATGCTGCGAATGATTTTGATGATGTGATTATTCGCCTTGATCAATCCGTTGAGCGTAACGGCACAATGATTGCCGGTAATGTCGCTATGCTTGATGAAAAGCGCAGCGATATTGAAAAAACATGCAAAGATTTCACACTACAAATTAGCGAGTTGGCGGAAAGCTTTGATAACCCGATTGCTGAGATCGTCGAAGCAGGGCAGGAATTAGAACTGCGCCAAGAAAAAGTCACGAAAATCCTAGAAAACCGTACGGCTGATTTATCGGATGCTGGCGAACGTGCGCAGGGGCAAGCTGAAAAAATCCGCGATATACTTGGTACGCAAGTGCAGGATTTATCTGCTCTATCAGGTGAACTTTCAGGGCACTCAGCAGGTCTTGAAGACCGTGTGCGCCGTCAACGTGAACAGCTTAATGAATATTTAGGCGCGATGATGGAAAAAGTCGATGCGCATGGTGAACGTGTCGATGGTCATTTATCAAAACTGAAAACTACGAATGAAGACATCACATTTAATGTTGACCGCTTTGAAGAGGATATGGATGAATTTAATGCTTCTATCCAAAGTAAAGCTGCTGAATCTAAAAAATCACTCAGCGATATGGAAGAAACATATTTTGAGCATTGGAACCGCGTCGAAAGCCATAGCACAAAGAGCGCGAAACGCTTAGAAAGTGCAATTGATGTACTTAAACATTCATCGCAGGAAACTTTGCCTGTTTATGATGAGGTTTTAGAGAAAGTTGACCGCGCAGAAAGCCGCTTTAAAGAGCTAAACCTTGGCTTTGTTGATTTATCGGACGATTCATTAGAGCGCATGAAGAAATTGCGTGAGCGTTTAGAAGAAACGGCGATGAATATGGATGCATCAGTCACTGAATCGGGCAAGAATTTGCGTCTGCATGAAGATGGTCTGCGTGAAGCCGCACTGTTAATTGATGAATCGTCTGAAAGCGCGACATCGAAGTTAAAAGGCGTTGAGAGCCGATTAAATGACCAAGAAAATAACATCCGTTTGATAGCAGATAAAATGGAAATCCGTATTGATGGCTTAAATGACACAATTGGTCAGCAATTTATCGGTCTAACAGAATCTGTCGGGCAGGCGGTTGCACAGTTAAGCGATGCGGCTTCACGTTTTGATATGATCGCAAGCAAGGTCACACAAAATGCCGATGAAAGCAGCGCGGCTATTACGCTGGCGAATGACAAGGCGATTGCCAACCTTGATAATTTGTTAGCTGCTGGTCAGCGCTGTACCAGCGAGAATGAAAAAGCGATCCAGATTCTTGATAAGAAGACATCAAAACTGCTTGGGACGACCAAGGAATCACGTGATGCGATTGCCCGCGCTGGTGACAGTTTCGTTATCCGCGCCCGTGAGTTTGAAGAACACATCAAAGCGTCCCTCACCACCACGAAGGATTATGTGATAGAGCTGAAAACGCAGGCCAATGCCGTAGCGGAAGCTTCTGATGAAGGGGCGGATCAAATCCGCTTCTCGATCACTGATATTAAAGGTCAGATGGATCACATCACAAAGTCAGCCAAAGAAGCATCAAAGAAAATATCTGATGCAGGGGCGAGCCTTGAAGAAGAGGGTGACAAGCTCAATATGCGTGCCCGAAGTGCAACGTCAGTGTCTGAAGCCGCGGCGAGCGAACTTGCGCGTCAGGCCAATAACTTAGCGAAGTCAGTGCGTGATTCTGAAACAGCGCTTGAGCGTATTGGTGATATGCGCAAACAGGCACAGCAAGATGCCTTTATGGACTCAGCAAAATTCATTGTGGAGAGCCTGCATTCTTTATCTGTCGATATTACGCGTCAAGTCAAAGACGGCGAAGTTGATGAGAAGACATGGAAAGCGTTTAAGAAGGGTGATGTCTCAGCCTTCACGCGTAGCCTTGTGAATATCGACCTTGATAAAAATACAGATAAGCTGCAAGACAAGTTTGAAAAAGATAATGCGTTTAGAAACTATACTTTGCGCTTTATTAGGCAGTTTGAAGAAATTCTTGAACATGCATATGCAACGTCACATGCAGATATACTCTGTGCGGCGTTCCTTTCAAGCGATTTGGGTAAGCTTTATCAGTCTTTATGTGTCATTTCAGGCCGTCAGACGAAGAAGAATATCCACTAACGCACTTATGTTTACAAATTTGTAACGGTTTTTCTTTATAGTCAGCTTTAGCTTGTAATTTGAGCAGGAGGGGTGAAATGAAGAGGAATCATATAGAGCGTATGCGTGATCGCGAAAGGCGGCAGGATAATGCGTTAGATACTCTTGAGGAGAGTATGCCGGAAGTTAGCGCGCAAGTGCGGGAGTTCCCGCAGGGCATGCAATATAATCTTGCTAAGAATTTGCTTGATATTATGGATACCCCTGAAGAGCAGATCAACCTCCTCACCATGAATATTAATGCGCTAGATACATCGCATAATATTGGCGAAAAATTTGCTTCATATATTAATAAATTAGAAAATAAAGCTGCACGCGCTGAAGAAAGCGCAGACCTCAGTACGCAAGAGATTATTTGACGCGCGCAGATGATATAAAAACTGACTTAGAAGATGCAGGTTTGGATCTTGAGAATTTAGAGAAGATAGACGCGCTGAAAAGTTTCTTGCCTCTGGCTATGGCAGAAGAAGGTCAAGAGAATTTCGATGGTGATGTTTCTCCTGACTTGGTTGAGCGTTCATTTATGTTGCTTGACCGCTTTGGCGTTATTGATTCTTTGCGCGGAGAAGGCATGTCCGAGGGTGATTTATACGATTTAGCCGAGGGCTATGCCAAATACGCGACGATGAAAGCGGAATTGGTACAGGATGTAAAATCCGATATGGGGCTGAGCAGTCGCACGGATATTAACCCTGCTTTAGAGATGTTTGCGGAGCCCGCTGACATTAATCTTGCTGAGTTAGGGCTTGATGAAGAGGAGGACGATATAAGTATGGAATCCTTGCAATCAAACGGTGTTACTATGTCAGGGGATAGCGGCGTTGAAAACCGTGATAATGAAGTCAGGACGATTCAAATACAGGCAAATACACCGCGCGGGCTTGATCTTTAACTTTTATTGACATAATCATTTCTGTGTGTTAGTTTTCAGCCTAGATTATAGGCTTGAGACGAATGTAACACATGTCAGTATCAAAAAACATTCTATTTAATAATGGCAACCAGCCGCTTGTTATGGCGTGGATTGGGCAAGACGACCCAAACCGCGGGGATAGCAAGGCGAGCATTGGACTTGCAAAACTATGCGCAGAGATGGTTGGTGGTCGTTATGTTTATGTTGATGAGGCGATGCTTAATGTGCAATTCACAAAGGCAAAATCTTATCAAGAGCAGGTTGAAGCGGCTTTACGCGAAATTGGGCAGCCAGATATATTGATAGGTATGCGCAGCGGCGATGCTTACTATACTGCGGAAAAACGCCCGATGATTACTGTGGCGCATATTAATGAAACGCTCAGCATCAAATATGGCGATGACCGTCTTGTACCACATCACTTAACGCAAAAAGATTTGGATGCGGCAGGGCAAGAGTTTGATCAGCACTACCCTAAGATAAAAGGTCCATTAGTCGCGATGATGATTGGCAATGATGCGCCAGACATACGCGATACGATCAAAAAAATTCATGAAATTGGTAAACAATATGATGATGTAACATTCTTCATTTGTCCAAGCCGCCGCTCAAATAAAGCGCCGCAAATGGCCTATGACCATCTTGATAATAATTTAAGCGCAGTGTTTCGTAGTAAGTCGCTGGGTGGGTATTTTGGTGATTTGCTAAGCAGGGGGCGCGATGTTCTCTTTACAGATTATGAGCAATCTATCAACGGTTATAACCCTTATGTCGGCCTGCTTGCGAGGGCAGATCATATTGTGGTGAGCGGGCAATCATATTCATTGGTCAGTGAAGCGTTGTTCACGGGCAAGAATATATACACAGACTGGATGTGCAGTGAATACACAGAGCTGGTTGATCAAGGTTATATTGTGCCGATTAAGGAGTTAGATGCGGGGCAAGTTTTCCCGACAAAACCAATGCCTGCGTTAGACGTGACGCGTAAAATCGCGGATATGATTGTCGATAATTTCAAAAATAATAAATCAATGACGTTTTGATATTACGATTTAAACGCTCTAAATTTTTCAAGCAAGTCCATATCGAACGCGCCCTCATATTTCTTATCTTCACCAATTGCCATCATACGCTCTATGGCTTCAATAGGTGTACGTTTTGCGGGTTGGTGCGGGCGTAAAATGCGATCGCCATCATAAGCATCAACAATGCAGGCCATGCGGATGGTTTTACCAAGCGCTGCGGCTGATTTGCCAGCGTAGCCTGTGCCATCTAGGCGTTCATGGTGGTAAAGCATCAGCGCAGGAATGACGATTTTGATATGAGGGTGTCTTAAGAAGTCATCAGACACCCCATATGTTTTATAGGCGCGCTCTAAATAATCTAGGCCGCGTAAGGTGTGCATACGTTTAGCTATGCGTTCATCCTCTGTCGGGCGGTGGGGCAGTGACCAGATGCCGATGGCGTAATCATCATGCAGCTTACCGATATCGCTCAGTTTAAACGCATCATAGAAGTTACGTCCTGCGGCTTCGCTATAGCCAAGCGTAGCCATAAAATTTTGACCATCTTTTGAAATGCGCTCTAAATGTCCATGCATTACTGCGCCGTAATCATTCTCGCTTGCGCCATATGCGCCTATGTCACGCCATAAATCCGCTGCAATTTTAGGCCATATAGGGCTTAATATTGGGTCGTTTGCGACGTCATAGCTTTCTATGATGTCATCAAGGCTGCATAAATCGTAATCAAGGTCGTTATATGTGTATTTCGTATTGTTCATTTATAAATACTCACGCACATCAGCTAAGCTGCCTTTAATACCTGCGGCAGCGGCCATTGCAGGGCTCATGAGGTGTGTACGCCCGCCGCGCCCTTGACGGCCTTCAAAGTTGCGGTTGGATGTCGATGCGCAGCGCTGGCCTTCTTCTAAGCGGTCAGCGTTCATGGCAAGACACATGGAGCAGCCTGGTTCGCGCCATTCAAACCCTGCATCTTTGATGATTTTGTCGAGGCCTTCTTCTTCGGCTTGCGCTTTAACAAGGCCTGAACCCGGAACGACGAGCCCAGTTACATTCGGCGCAATTTTATGCCCGTTGACGATTTTGGCAACGTCGCGGATATCCTCAATGCGTCCATTTGTGCATGAACCGATAAACACATAGTCAATCGCAACGTCTTGCAGTTTCATGCCTGCTGTTAGCCCCATATATTCAAGGGCGCGTTTGGCGGCATTTTGTTTGTTTTCGTCTTTAAAATCAGATGGGCTAGGGACACTCGCTGTTATTGGAAGCACATCTTCGGGGGATGTGCCCCATGTAACCTGCGGGGTAATGTCGCTTGCTTGCAAAGTGATTTCTTTATCGTATTTTGCGCCATCATCGCTAGTCAGACTTTGCCAATAGGCAACAGCCTTGTCCCAATCGCTTCCTTTGGGGGCTTTGGGGCGGCCTTTGATATAGTTAAATGTGGTTTCATCGGGGGCAATTAAGCCTGCACGTGCGCCGGCCTCTATAGACATGTTGCATACAGTCATGCGCCCTTCCATTGAAAGGCTTCTAATAGCTGAGCCTGCATATTCAATGACGCAGCCCGTGCCGCCAGCCGTGCCAATCTCGCCAATAACCGCGAGGGTGAGGTCTTTGGCTGTTACGCCAACCGGCAAATCGCCATCAATATTAACGCGCAGTGTTTTTGCTTTTTTCTGTGGCAGAGATTGCGTGGCAAGCACATGTTCAACTTCTGATGTGCCAATACCAAAGGCAAGCGCGCCGAAGGCGCCGTGTGTTGATGTGTGGCTATCGCCGCAGACAATTGTCATTCCGGGCAGGGTGAATCCTTGCTCTGGCCCTACTATGTGGACGATGCCTTGGCGCTTATCATCCATGGAAAAATACTC
>DELD01000024.1:0-5612 GCA_002354205.1 Micavibrio sp. UBA2705
AGCTATATCGACTTCACAGATAACAGCGCCAATTCATCGCGTGAAAATGTGACGTCTGCGATTAGTGGCGACTTTGATGGTAACGGCGTTAACGAACTTATTATCAGCACAGCGCAAGGTTCAAACCCAGCATCAGCGTATGAAGGTGATGGCCTATTCCACCTTTATGAAACGAATGGCAGCACCGCTGGCGGCTATGCCAATTATAGCGGCGCAGTTTCCAATGATGGCAACCAACAACTTTTCGGGCAATCTATCGCTAATATTGGCGACCTTAATAATGATGGCTATACCGATTTAGCCATTGGCGCACCTGGCGTTGGCGGTGATACAGGGCGCGTGCGCCTAGAGCTTAACGGCCCGAACCTGCTTACCCTTAGCGACAGCAAGAATTATAGCGGTATAACAACAGGCGACTATCTTGGCGGCATAGTTAGTGGCCTTGGCGATATAGATGGTGATGGCTATGATGATTTTGCAATTGGCGTTTATGACGGCATGTTAGACGGCAGCCCCGTAACATCTAACCTTAATGCGTTTTACATTATCAGCGGTGATCGTATCACCAGTAATTTTGACACATTAGCAGAAGGGCTGCGCGTTGATGGTAATACGGGGTTTGCACGCCAAATTGTCGGCTTAGGCGATGCCAATGGCGACGGGCTGAACGACATCGCCGTTAATGACGGCACAACAGGCGTAAAACTGCTTTACGGTAAGTCTGCGTTAGGGTCTGGCGATACATCACAATCAACATTCACACAATTTAACATTGATGTTGGCGCAGATGGCTACGCCGTAGAAGGCCTTAGCGCAGCAGGTGATTTTAATGCCGATGGTCAGAGCGATTTTGTGGTCATGATGCGCAATGGGTTAGACGTTAAAATGGCAATTGTCTTCGGGTCTGACAGCCTTACAGGTGTCACCGCCGACTTAGCATATTTACAAAGCCATTCAGAACTCGCCTATATGATTGACTACACATTAGATTCTCTGCCCAGCGGCGCATATAAAATGGATTTTGCTTATGGTGATTATAATGGTGATGGCTTTGATGATTTAGCTATCTCTGACCCGACGCAGGATAACGGCTATATTATTTCGGGCGGCGCCATAGGGCACGCTGACAAGCTTTACTTATCTGGTAATAACTTAAGCGCGCGCGCAAATGATCAGAACCTTACAGGCACAGCGCTTAATGATACGATGCAACAAAACGGCAAAAGCGGTTTAACCTTTAATGGCGGCGCAGGGCTTGATAACTTCATACTCAACAATGCAGAGAATACCGGTATAGCGAATTTCTTCCAAATTGATGGCGGCGGCGGCGTTGATCGCATCACACTTGATGGCGGGCAAGGCAGTATTGATTTTTCCAACATCAACCAAAGCCAAATACAGCGCATAGAAGAAATTAATGTCGGCAGCGGCAATGATTTGAAATTTAATGTGCAGCAAATATTCGACCTGCTGAAAAGCAGCGATACAGGCTCGCTTAAAATCACCGCGCTTGATGCTGGCAGCACATTGACGCTCGAATCTTCTGGCAACTTTGCAGATGATTTAAACGGCATTGCAGATTCGCTTGAAACGCTCACAGCGGCAACTGGGCTTGCGCCGAGCGCAACAGGCGGTTATCAGCAATATGATATTGGTGGGTATGAACTGTTTATTGACGCTGATTTTGCGATCGCGACCACGCAGAAAGTATAACCATATTTTACGGCAGATATTATTTAGAACGCGCCTCATAAACGCCGTCCCAGTCTTGGGGTATATCGGCATTTTGCAGCGCATCCACCCTTGCGTCCAGCACGATATAGAAACCGCGAATCTTTACGTCCAATTTATCACTCAGACTAACGCAATTTTGTATTTCCTTACGCGCCGCAGCCCATTTCTGAGCGCGATATAGAGACAACAATTTATTATGCGCCGCTTGCAAGGCTATAAAGCCTTCGCTCTGCGCCATTTTTTCATCGCCCAGCAGCGTATAAATTCTGGTTGGTGCGCTGCGGCCTTTGACGCGCAGTAGATCTAATTCAAGCAATGCCAGTGCATCTACGCCATTTTCAGCGACGCTGCCTTGCCCCAATATAATGTCAACACGGTAAGCTTTGGTCTGCGCCTCAAGCCGTGATGCCAAATTCACTGAATCGCCAAGCGCGGAATAAGCAAAGCGTTGATCTGACCCCATATTCCCGACGGCGGCAAGGCCAGTGTTAATGCCAATACCTGCGGCTAATAACGGCGTATCTCTATTATGCTCCCTGCGCTGTGCATTAAGGACATCAAGCTGCTCTATCATTTGCAGCGCGGCCTTACATGCATTGACGGTATGGTATGCATCATCAATCGGTGCGTTCCAAAACGCCATAATCGCATCGCCCATATATTTATCAATCGTGCCGCGATGTTCCATGATTGATGTTGAAAGCGGGGTCAAAAAATCATTCATTAATGAGATAATTTCATCTGGAGTAAGCGCTTCGCATATTGTGGTAAAATTGCGAATATCAGAAAACATTGTGGTGATGATTTTTTCTTCACCGCCGAGTTTTAATTTATCAGGATTTTGCGTGAGCTGCTTCATATAGCTTGGTGAAATATAATGTTCAAACGCATGGCGGACTTCTTTACGTTCACGCTCCGATAAAATATAGCTTAGCGCCACCGCCGTGACATAAACAAGGAACAGGACAATCGCAGGATATGCGCCATCAATCAGCAGCCCATATTGCACATAGCCAATATTGCTCGCCGCGAATAATAGCGCCACCCCGCCCAGCATAATAATCGTCTGCCCGATTAAGGCCGAGCGTAAGAAGGTTATGATCACCAATAGCGCCAATATAATAAGTGCCCCCTGCTCCGCATAGACAAGGCTTTGTGGGCGCTTGAGATACTGTCCTTGTAGCGCTTGGTCAACAATATTCAAATGCACCTCCACGCCGGGGCGATGTGGGCTTAATGGGGTTGATCGAATATCTTTAAGGCCAATGGCAGACGTGCCGACCAGTACAATTTTATCCTTCAACCGCGCGGCATCAATTTTACCGTTCAGCACATCATAGGCCGATATATACCAGTCAGGATTTGGATCGGCATACCAGACATAGAAATCGCCATCTTCATCAACGGGGATTGTGTATTCCCCCCCTGCCCCTTCAATGTGATATTGCCGGTTGCCTTCGCCGCCAAGGTAAACATTATGCCCACCGACGACGTAGCGCAAAAGCTCTGATGCCAAGGATGGATAGAAAAAATAATGATCGATTTTCGCAGCATCAACGCGGATATTTTTCTTCTGCACCCCCATAATGACAGGCACGCTGCGGTATATACCATCCGTATCGGGCGTGGCGTAGAAATGCCCTTCGCCATAGGCAAAGCGTGATAAGATCGGGTAATTCGCCACAGTGTCATAGGGGTAAACATAGCGCTCAACGCCCCCCTGGTGTTCGATGCCAATTTGCGCTTTGGGGCGCGGCGTATAGCCAAACGCGCCCTTTTCGCGGCGGTCCTCAAAATTAAGGCCAAGCACTACATTCCCCGCGCTGCGCACGGCGCGCGCCATGATTTTATCATGACTTTCTAAGCGCTTCATTTCATCAAAAAGTGCGCTGTTTGTGCCGCGGCTTTTCCATGATTTGACGATTTGCTCGGGTGATGTGTTATCAGCCTCAGCAAAGACCATATCAAAGCCCATGACTTTTACTTCATATTCTTTAAGTTTGGTGATTAAGTCAGCGACAATTGGGCGCGGCCAAGGCCACTGGCCTAATTCTGGTCTATCGAGTGATTTTTCATCGATATCCAATATCACCACTTGGTCAGACGCTTTGCGTGGGTATGTTTTATTGAGGTTATCAAACAGGAAGTTTTGGATTTGCTGACGGTAAGCGTAGTCGCTGCTTTGCACATATAACCCCGCGCCAAGCACGACGAGCAAGGCAACAACGTGCAAAGGGATATAGCGTTGTATCAGCGTCCATAGCACAGATCATCTCTCCCTAAATGCGTGGTCTTTTAAGCGCAGCACAGGGCGCAGCAAATAAGATAAAATCGTTTTGCGCCCTGTAATAATATCAATATCCGCTAACATACCGGGGGTAATCGGCAACTTATTGGCGGCGCTGCCAAGGAAATTTTGATCTGTTTCGACTTCGACTTCAAAATACACATTGCCATCCGCATCCGAAATAGTTGATGCGCCGATGCGGGACACCTTACCGTTTAACAGGCCGTAACGCTGCGAATCATAAGCAGAAATTCTGACTTTCACCTTTTGATCCAGTGAAATAAAGGCAATATCATTGGGTGAAATTTTGGCACTGATTTTCAAATCATCACCCATGGGGACAATTTCAATTAAGGGCTTCGCGGGCTCAATCACCCCGCCAATGGTTTTAATCGACACCGCATTTACAATGCCAGCAACGGGCGCGCGCAAGGATGAACGGTCAACCACATCATCAATAGATTTAAGGCTTTCTTCCAAGCCCACGCGCTGCGTTTTCACTTCGCCCAATTCGCCCAATGCCTGCGTGCGGAACATGTCTTTCTTTTGCTTAGCTTCTAAGGATAGCGCATTGATCTCTGCTTTAAGGCCGACTGCTTTTTCTTTTGCTTCGTTCAAGCTTCCACGCACTTCATTAACGCGGCGCTTGAGGCGCGTTAAGTCTAATTTTGACATGGCGCGGCTTGCGACCATTTTCTCAGTTGCGCGCAATTCTTCATTCAGCAATGCGAGGTTTTTGGTCTCTTTTTCAATCACAGCAGCATTTTCCGCGCTATTCGCCACGCTTTTCTTGCGGCGATCTTCAAAGATAGATACTGTATTGGCAAGCTCCTCTTGGCGGGAGCGGTAAAGGCTGATTTCATTTTCCACAAGCGTTTTATTTTGTTCGGTTACCACGTCAGACACACTAAATTCTGTACCATTAATTTCGGCTTCTAAGCGCGCCTGTTTGAGTTTCAATGCAAATAATTGTGCCGCTCCGCCGCGCGCTTCGGATGCAAAAGCAAGATCTGACACGCGCAGCAAAACCTGTCCTTTTTCAACGCGATCTCCTTCTTTAACCAATAACTCTTTAAGTATCCCGCCCTCAAGGCTTTGGATGATTTGCTTTTCTTGTGAAGGGATAACCTGACCTGAGCCACGGGTGAGTTCATCAATTTCAAAAATAGATGCCCAAAGAATAAAAATCACAGCCAATGCAGCAATCAGTAATAAAAACAGGCGGCTTGTTGCACTAGCGCTCAAGGCGCGGGCTTCTTCAACGGCGTTCATATATTCTATTTCTGATTTATGGCTCATGCACCGTCGCCTTTCGCCGCGTCCGTTGACATCCCGCCTGAAAGCTCTGCGATCACTTGCGCCTTGGCGCCATCCATAATGATGCGCCCTTGTTCTACGACAATGATACGGTCAACAATTTCGAGTAGCGATAAACGGTGCGTAATCAGCAACAATGTCTTATCAGCGACTTCGCCGCTTATATGGGTGACGAATGCATTTTCGGCCTGCACATCCATCGCATTTGTCGGTTCATCACAGACATATAGATTTGGCTTGGTCAGCATGGCACGGGCAAGCGCCACGGCTTTTG
>DELD01000024.1:5911-6835 GCA_002354205.1 Micavibrio sp. UBA2705
CCGGTTTGGCGCTGCCCGCCACTAAGGGCGCAGCCGCCTTCACCCACAGGCGCATCTATGCCCAATGGATGCGTTTTGATAAAATCATACACGCCTGAAATTTGCGCAACGCGCAGAATTTCTGCATCCGTGGCTTCGATGCGCGCAGCGGTAATATTATCGCGGATTGTGCCGCGGAATAATGTAATATCCTGTGAAATATACGCATAGTCACGGCGCAGGTCCGCAGGGTCGATTTGCGCTTGGTCACTTTCGTCAATCAATATCTGTCCGCTTTCAGGTTCATACAGCCCCATAATCAAACGCGCCAAAGTACTTTTCCCTGAACCTATGCGTCCGATAATCGCCACCTTCTCGCCGTGTTCAATTGAAAAAGACACATTATCTAATACTTTACGTTCAACATGCGGGTATGAAAAGCTGACATTATTAAAGCGCAATTTCCCCTTAATATTCGCGCGATGCATAAAGGTTTTATCTTTCGGGCGTTCGACTTCCTTATGCATAATCGCCGTGATGGTCTCAAGCGCCATGCGCGTTTGATAAAAACGTGACATTAAACTGGCAAATTGTGTCATTGGCGCAATGGCGCGGCCTGATAAAATCACCGCCGCAATCAAACCGCCCATGGTCAGTACATTGTCCTTCACCAGATACATACCATAGAGGACGATCAGCACCGTCATAATTTGCTGACAATAATTAGCAATACTTACGCCCAAATTCGACAAATAGCGCGCATTTTGGGCATAACGCGCCATATTGCCGAGATGTTCGGTATAAAGGCTACGCAAACGGCGATCTGCGCCGATGGCTTTCACCGTCTCTAGGCCGTTAATGGTTTCGATTAACACGCCGTGGCGCTCTTCTCCTGCGCGCATAGTTTTCATGACATCTTTCTTAATCGCAATTTGCAGCACATAG
>DELD01000024.1:7152-8207 GCA_002354205.1 Micavibrio sp. UBA2705
TTGTAGCGAGTATGACGATAATCACCAGTAACGGCACAACCGCCACCGGCCCCGCAATGAGCCAGATTACCGCAATGAAAAACAGCGCAAATGGCAAATCAACGCAGCTTGCGATGGTGGCAGAGGTGAAAAAGTCACGCACGGAATCAAATTCTTTGAGCATACTGGCAAACACGCCGCTTGATTGCGGGCGCTCCGCCAGTTTGATGTTGAGGAGCTGATCGAAAATGCGCGTGCCGACCAAAACATCCATACGGCGGCCTGCTAAGTCAATCAACCGCCCACGTAGCACGCGAACAAATAAATCGAAACTAAAGACGATAAACACGCCAATCGCCAGCGCCCAGCCCGTTTCAATCGCAAGGTTGGGTATCACGCGGTCATACATGTTCATAATAAAAATCGGTGATGCGAGGGCGAAAACGTTGATAAGTATCGCCGCGATAATCACCAAGCGATATGTCGGGATATTATCTTTAAAATACGTCCAGAACCATGCTTTTGATAATTTTTCGCCCTGCACGCTACCTTGCGTTTCTTCGCTTAACTGTTCGCGTTTAAATGCAATAATGCTGCCCTTATAGTCGTTGGCGAGGTCAGAAAATTTGACCGTTTTTTCTTCATGGGTCGTTGGGTCAAATATTTTGGCGTCATCGCCATTCTTTTCAATCAGCACGTAAGCCGCCTGATTTTTACCAAAGACCATAACGGGGTAAAGATGCGCAGATACGTCACTCAGCTTATTTTTCGTGAATATATCGGCGCGAAAGCCTGCGTTCTCAGCAGCTTCGACAATGGTCTGCGCCCCTGCATTTGCGCCTAATCCGCCGCTTAAACTCTGCGCCAAGGCCGATACCGTGCGCGCATGGCCGTGATATGCCGTAATAAACGCCAGACAGGTTAAAAATATCTGTGATGAATCTTGCTGGTCACTACCCATATAATTTTTAGCCAACATATTATTTTAAAACAAAGAATCGCACTTCTTCTATAATCTCAGCTAAGTATAAAGAATTACTTAAAACTGCCTATTCAGATTTTGGGCATAATTCAGC
>DELD01000024.1:8485-24804 GCA_002354205.1 Micavibrio sp. UBA2705
TTCAGATTTTGGGCATAATTCAGCGCCGGCATGTTTGCCAGATTTGCCTTTATGCGGATGCTCTTGTTGATGGTCGCAGAAATCTTCTATTTCTGGTTCATCGTCTTTTAATGCGGGAACGTCCTCTATCGCGGCGACTTGCGGTGTAAGGCGGCTATATAATGCGCCCATGGCACTCAACACCATATAATCGCTATTATGCTGCGCGTAATCCAATTGTAGTTTTTCTAGACCTAATGCGTAATGCTGACTATGCGCCTGCATTAATTGCAACAAGCTGACTTTGCCGCCTTCGAATTGGTCGCGGCGCGTATTCATTAATGCCTTGGCGAGATTTAAACGGCGCGTGGTAATGGCGTGCTGATCGGCGATTTTATCTTTGGTGATCCACGCTTCACGAATATTATTCATGATCGTTAATTCATTATCTTTACGCTGCGCGAGGCTTTCTTGGTAAAGCTTGCGGCTTTTTCTAAATTTCGCGGCTTCAACGCCGCCAGTCGACAGCGCCCAGTTTAACTTTACAACGGCGCGCGCATCTGTGACTTCACCGCCAATAATGTCTTCCTGTTCTTTTTTATAATAAGAAAGCTCACTATCAATTTTTGGGAAGAAGGCAGAGCGCTCAACCAAAGAATCATGCCAAGCTGCGTGTATATTTTCACCCGCGGCTAAAATTTGCGGGTGGTTTTGCAGCGCCCAGCCAATCGCCATATCAACGTCTTCTGGCATATTGAGCATTAAGTTTGGCTGCATCAGCTCACCAATAGGCGCGCGCCCCGTCATCATGCGGTAGCGTGCCAAAGCCGATTTATTCTGGCTTTCAATTTCACTTTGTACAGCCTGCAAATCAGCCAAAGCATCACGCGCCTGTGTTTGATCCGTACTATCCACTGCGCCTTGCTCAACCAGAACAGAGAATTGCGGCTCATATTTACTTAACGCCTCTTTTTGCTTTTCTAAGAAAGCGAGGCTTTCGCGCGTGCGCATGACATCCATATAGGCCAGCACAGTTTCACTGGCGAGCATTTCACGGACATCTTCTTTAGAATAATTTGCCGCCGCTTCGCGTCCATCTGCTGCGCGGTTTTTATTAATTGTGCCAAGGCCGTTAAATAAGTTTTGGGTCAGCGCGATATTACCTTCGCCGAGCCATGAATAACCTGAGCCTCGTGTAACGTTTAAACCACGGCTGGTCGCGTTATCGCCATATATGCGTCCAACCGTTGCGCCGCCGCGTAATGTTGGAAAAAAGGCCGCGCGCTGTTCTTTGCGGTCTTGTTCGGCTTGTTCAATTTGCAGAATTGCGATTTCATGACGCGGGTGGTTGGCAAGGCTTGCCTCCACGGCTTCAATTACGCTTTCTGCCGATGCACTGCTCACTGGGGACAGTGTAAAGATCGCGCTAGACAAGCCCAGCGCAATTATGTACGGTATTGACGTAATATTTTTATATAAAGGCATCATGTAAAAACAATCAATCGGGATACGGGATAGTATAAGGTTAGAACAAACCAGCCCCTTGATTCTAAAACAGATTGCTATAAGCCGCAAGCATTGCTTGCAAATAAATTTGGATCAACCAAATTATTGAACAGGAACATAAAGCGGGAGAACGCATGGCTGCCCCCATTAGAAAGCACGAAGAATCTGACCTTTCAGAGGGTAAATGCGCGCCAAAATCGTCACCATCCAAAATCAAAGGCATCTTTAAAAAAGCCGGCAGAACCATGGTTTATGCCCAAATGCTTTATAAAACAGCATCCGTTCCTGAAAAAATAGCCTTACAATGCGGCATTCACGCTGCGTTTTTTATTCCGTTGAATAATCTGATGGGGTGCTACCTCCTTTATGACGACTACAAAGCATATAAAGAGCGCAAAAATGAGAGGCCTGAAATTCTGCCCTTTGTTTGTACGCAATATTTTAACGATTGCGCGTTAACGCCGCTGCCGTGCCGCCATGTTGTCATCTTGTCTGACGAAAACATCCGCGCTGAACAGATAGATTATCGTGCCATTATCAATGGTGATAGCGCCGTAGGCCCGCCGCAAATTTCACCGCGCCCACAAAAGTAAATTTAATTGCAGAAAACTGCCAAATACCCTCTTCACAAAACTCTTTATCCGTGTATGTTATAGGCAATCCTGTAATTAAGCCGTTGAAAGACTATGCTTTGCATAATTTTTTGACGCAATTTTAACACCAAAGTGAGGTTTGCTGTGGGCCTAAAGATTGCCGTATTAAAAGAAAATGCAACGCATGAAAAACGCGTTTGTGCCACCCCTGATAGCGTAAAGAAATACATCGCTGCGGGCGCGGCTGTGCAAATCGAAACTGGTGCAGGCGATGCATCACATATTAGTGATGATCAATTCAAAGCCGCTGGCGCAAAAATCGTCAAAACGGCAGAAGACGCTGTAAAGGGCGCGGAAATTGTGCTCTGCGTACAATTCCCCCAAGAAGCCACCTTGAAAAAAATTGAGAAAAGCGCCCTTCTTATCGGCCTGCTTTCACCTTTCGCCAATAAAGATGCTTTAGCGCTTTGTAAAAAACAAAACATCACCGCCATGGCAATGGAAATGGTTCCACGCATATCACGCGCCCAGTCAATGGATGCATTGTCATCACAGTCTAACCTTGCCGGTTACAAAGCCGTGCTTGATGCTGCTGAGCACTACCCGCACGCTTTCCCACTAATGATGACCGCCGCAGGCACAGTTGCCCCAGCAAAAGTATTTGTTATGGGCGCAGGCGTTGCAGGATTGCAAGCCATCGCAACAGCAAAACGCCTCGGCGCAATTGTCAGCGCAACTGACGTTCGCCCCGCCGCCAAAGAACAAGTAGAATCGCTTGGCGGTAAATTTGTTGCGATACAAGACGACGAATTTAAAGCCGCAGAAACTTCAGGCGGTTACGCCAAAGAAATGTCGGCTGAGTATAAGAAAAAACAAGCCGCTTTGGTTGCCGAGACTATTGCAAAACAAGATATCATCATCACCACCGCGCTTATCCCAGGGCGCCCAGCGCCAAAGCTTGTTGATGAAGACATGATTAAATCAATGCGCGCAGGCAGCGTGATTGTCGATATGGCAGTTGAGGCTGGCGGCAATGTTGCTCTTGCCAAATATGGTGAGGTTGTTGAAAAGCACGGCGTTAAAATTATTGGTCATGCTAATATGCCTTCGCGCCTCGCGGCGGACAGCTCTGCGCTTTATGCGAAAAACCTGTTGAATCTTGTGAATCTGATCGTCAAAGACGGCGCATTAGCCGTTGATTGGGAAGACGAAATTGTCAAAGGCATGAGCATCTGCAAAGATGGCGCATGGTTAAAAGAAGAATTTGGTGACATCAAAGCTCCTGCCAAAACCGCCCCTAAGCCTGCAGCTAAGAAAGCCGCTGCGCCAAAGGCAACGGCGAGTGACGCTAAAACAAAACCTGCAGCTAAAAAAGCCCCTGCAAAAAAGACTGCAGCCAAAAAGACAGCTGTAAAAAAAGCGCCGGCGAAGAAAGCTCCCGCAAAGAAAACAGCGACAAAATCTGATAAATAAGATCAGCCGATAAGAAAAAAAGGATAAAGACATGTCTGAGACAGCATCAAACAGTATATTAGATCAAGCTTCCGCATTGGCTGAAAGCGCGAAGACACTTGCAGAGCAAGCGAAACAAATCGCCATTGAAGCAACGCAAGCAGCCAGCCAAAGCGGCGGCGACGCCTTCCTTGTCAACGGTCTTACCGTTTTCATTCTGGCCTGTTTCGTTGGCTATTACGTTGTTTGGAAAGTAACGCCTGCGCTCCACTCCCCACTTATGGGCGTAACCAATGCGATTTCATCGGTCATTATTGTCGGGGCGCTCATCGCAGCGGGTCCTGAAAATGGCGGCATCTCAAAGTTTCTTGGCTTCCTCGCGGTCACGCTGGCATCCATTAATATATTTGGCGGCTTTATTGTAACTGACCGTATGCTGAGCATGTTTAAGAAAAAAGACTAAGCGTTACTTAAACATTCACAACAAGACACAACATAAGAACACGTAAGAATACGTATAAAAGGTAATAATTAAAATGAGTACTTTACCCGCATTATCATATTTGATTTCCTCTATCTGCTTTATTATGGCGCTGCGCGGCTTATCAAGCCCTGTCACAGCCAAAGGTGGTTTGAATTTTGGTATTATTGGCATGGCGCTGGCTATTGTCACAACATTATTCATGAAAGACGTAAACTCTTACAGCGTGATCTTACTTGGGCTATTTATTGGCGGCGGCATTGGCGCAACCATCGCCAAGAAAATTGAAATGACCAGCTTGCCACAATTGGTTGCCGCTTTTCACTCGCTTGTTGGTCTTGCTGCCGTATTCGTTGCTATGGCCGCGTTCTTAAGCCCTGAGGCTTATCACATTGGCACAGTTGGCGACATTAAGATTGCCAGCCTTATTGAAATGACATTGGGCGTGGCGATTGGCGCAGTAACCTTTACAGGGTCCATTATTGCTTGGGGTAAGCTGCAAGGCACGATCTCAGGCAAACCCGTTACATTTAAAGGGCAGCATAAATTAAATGCACTTTTAGGTTTCACGCTTCTCGTCTTACTTGTCGTATTACTCGCCACACAAAGCGCAGCAGTATTTTACCTGATTATCATCATTGCGCTCGCTTTGGGTATCTTGATGATTATTCCAATTGGGGGCGCGGATATGCCTGTAATTGTCTCTATGCTGAATTCTTATTCTGGCTGGGCGGCTGCAGGCATTGGCTTTACGCTGCATAACAATTTGCTGATCGTTACCGGCGCATTAGTTGGCTCATCAGGCGCGATCCTTTCTTACATTATGTGTAAGGGCATGAATCGCTCATTTATGAATGTGATTTTAGGTGGTTTTGGCGGCGAGGCGGCTGCGGGCGCAGGATCTGATTATTCTGATAAAAACGCAAAAATCGGTTCCGCTGATGACGCGGCATTCCTCATGAAAAACGCAAATACCGTTGTTATTGTCCCTGGTTACGGCATGGCGGTAGCACAGGCGCAGCATGTTTTACGTGAAATGGCTGACATATTAAAGGCTGAAGGCGTGAATGTTAAATACGCGATCCACCCTGTTGCAGGGCGCATGCCGGGGCATATGAACGTTCTGCTTGCCGAAGCAAACGTGCCTTATGATGAAGTCTTTGAACTTGAAGACATTAACCGCGATTTCGCGCAGGCTGACGTTGCTTACGTGATTGGCGCGAATGATATTACAAACCCAGCGGCGAAAAATGATAGCACTTCACCGATTTACGGCATGCCGATACTTGACGTTGAAAATGCAAAAACTGTACTTTTCTCTAAACGTTCCATGGGCTCAGGCTATGCAGGTATTGATAATCCGCTTTTCTTTGAAGACCACACATATATGCTTCTTGGCGACGCAAAAAAAATGACCGAAGAAATTGTTAAAGCTTTGGAAACTATTTAACGCTATAAGTTAAGTGTAGCGTAGTATCTGTTAAGTATAGAAAGACAACTCCATATGCAAAATACGGCCCCAAAGACTGGCCCTACCCATCACGCCCCCGATATTGAGGCGCGGTTTTTAGAACCAAAGCATTGGCGTTGGCATCAGTTTAAAGTCAAAGATAAAGTCGTCAGATACGGCTCTGTCTTTCCAAAGGATTCCATCCCTGACGCCGTTGTCGTGTGCCTTCCCGGCCTTGGCGAGTTCGGCGAAAAATATTTTGAGCTTGCCCGCGACATGGTGAAGCTTAACCTTGCTTTTTGGGTTATTGACTGGCCAATGCAGGGCAGGTCAACCCGCGGCCTACGTAACACCAACAAGCTACACAGCACTAATTTTTATGACTGCGTCGAAGCGCTCGATCGCCTATGCATGGATTACATTAAACCATCAAGCGTCCACCCTGATCGCGGGCGCATCCCTATGGTGATGCTCGGCCATTCAATGGGTGCAAATATTGGTATGCGCTACCTGCTGACGAAGCCTGAAAGCTTTATCTGCGCGAGTTTTACGGCGCCTTTACTTGGTATCAAGGCATCGCAGTTTTTACCATCATGGCTAGAGCGCAGCGTTGCAAAACTGTTCAAATGCTGCAGCAAGAATTACGCATGGGGCGGCGCAGACTGGAATAACCAGCACCGCTCTAACGTCGGCAATGACATCCACTCCAGCGACACTGAACGCGATTCGGTGCATCGCGCATGGCTAATTGCAGACCCAGAGCTGCGCACGAGCGCGCCGACATTTGGCTGGGTTAAAGCCGCGATAGATTCCTATGGCATCATTAACAAAAAAAGCAATTTGCAGCAGCTTGAGCTGCCTACGCAGTGCTTTATTGCCGGCAATGAACAGCTTGTCAGTAACAAAGCCATACGCCGCGCCTTTAAAATGATGCCCAATGCGCAAATCCATCAAATCGATGGCGCGCGCCATGAAATTCTGATGGAAAGCAATGAATATAGAGACCAATTCTTAAAGTTATTTGACAAATTCATTGACGAAGAAGTGCGAGAGAACGATAATCGGTTAACATTATTTTAGGCATAAAGACTTATCCTTTTAGAGATAGTTTTAAATATGCCGCCATTATGGGAGAGAGTTAAATGCTCATAGACAGAAAAAATATTAACGAGCTTCGGCTTAGTGACCGTATTCTCTTTGCGCTTGACCTTGCTCTGCACCAAGAAGACTTCAAAGTCGCGCAGACGCTATCCAAAGCGCTTGAAATGTCAATGACACGCAACACAGGCGGCGGCGCATTTGTTGAGCGCCGTGATTATCCCCCTGAAATTGAACAGGCGCTTGACCGCATGATTGAATTACAGCAAAAAATGGAAGGCTAAATTAGCCGCCATAACGAAAGATAAAAAGCACGGTTTATATCGTGCTTTTTGCGTTTGTAACATAAGGCAACATTACGTGATTTGTTCTTTACACCCCCCCGCTTCTATATTAGCTAATAGAAAAGAGTATTAATACACACAGCGTTAAAGAGAATATTATGCGTAAGCTTGAACCGACATTATCACAAAACACCGTTGCAGATCACATTGTCATACAAGGCACTGGCCTGCATTCAGGTGCGGATGCTACATTGCGCATCCACCCAGCCAAAGCTGATAACGGCATTATTTTCATACGCAGCGATGTCTCAGACCGCAACAACCTTGTCCCTGCATTATGGGATCATGTTGTCGACACAAAACTATGTACCGTCATTGGCAATAAGGACGGCGTGAGCATTGGCACAATCGAACATTTAATGGCTGCGCTTAACGCGATGAACATTACCAATGCGATGATTGAACTCGACGGCCCAGAAGTGCCGATCATGGATGGCAGCTCTCTACCTTTTATCACAGCGATTAAAAAAGTCGGAATTAGCGCACAAAACGCACCACAAAAAGCAATTAAAATCCTTGAAGACATCACATACGAAGAAGACGATAAATTCGTCACGCTCACCCCTTCAGAATTTGCAGAATTTGCGATAACAATCGACTTTGAACATAAATCTATTGGCAAACAAAGCTTTGCCATGCGCCTTGATGCGGATAATTTCACCAAAGATATTAGTGACGCCCGTACATTTGGCTTTATGCACGAATTTAACCATTTACGCTCACTTGGCCTCTGCCTTGGCGGCACATTGGATAATGCCGTTGCCCTTGATGGTGACAAAGTCCTCAACCCCGAAGGGCTTCGCCATGATGATGAATTTGCACGTCACAAATTGTTAGACGCTGTGGGTGACATCTATCTTGCAGGCCACCGTATTATCGGCACATATAAGGGCTACAAATCAGGTCACGCGGTAAACAACAACGCATTGCGCGCTTTATTCGCGAATCCTGACAAATGGGAGCTTGTTGATATGCAAAATACAGCTTTCGCAATCAAAGAAGTCGCCGTTTAAGCCTGTTTACAACGGCGCTCGCGCGCTGCGGCGCAACACTCCAAATTAAAAACTAGACTTTTTCACCGAAAACAGTTACTTTATTACCAACTTCGTATATATAGATTAATAAGTAACTGGATTGTTTTATGGTGAGCTTGGCTTTACTTAAAGGCGCAGAAACACAATGTGCCCCTGATAATTTCGTTGGATCGTTCAAAAGCAACTACGCTTTTGTCGCACGTAATGCACAGCATATCGAGATTAATTACGATATCCTCGAGTCATATGCCACCAACCTACCAGCCCTTGCACTTGATGAAATTCTCGATGCAGATCACCATTTTATATCAGGCCAACCAGAAGCCGACCTTTCATATATTATTGCGCTCGATTCAATGAATTTCGGCAGCGGATTCCAAGAACAAATCAAAGCCGAAGGTTACGACCAACCAGAAGGTTTTTACTTTAAAGTCGCTGGCGTTTTGAAAGCGCATTACGAGAAGAATGGCGCATTAACAGCCCATGATCTGGCGCATTTCACCGCGTTGGATGTCGCCAATTTACTCGGCCTACCCGATATATCTGCAAACCCTTACAGCTTCCGCCTCGCTTCTAAATACAGCAGCTCCGTCCAAGAGGTTGGCGCCTATGTGCACGCCTATCATAATGGCTCTTTTTCAGAAATGATTTACGCCTGCCAAGGCCGCGCAGAAAACTTTATTCACATGCTGACACGCCTTGCGACTTATAATGATAGCAGCTGTTATCGTGGACAGCGCGTTCCATTTTACAAACGTGCAATAAGCTGCGCCGCTGACTTGCAAGACCTTTACGTTTCCCAAGGCAAAACATTATTTAGCGACATTGACATCCTACCCTGCTTAGCGGATTGCGACATCCCGCATGTCTTGCGCCTTGATAACATTTTGAAATACGATAAAGAACTCAGCGAAGTTATCGATACGCAATCGCTTATCGAATCAGGCAGTGCTTATGAAGTTGAACTGCGCGCCTGCGCAGTACACGCCGTGGAAATCATGGCCGCGAAATCAGGCCGCAGCGCGATAGAGATTGACCGCATTTTATGGCATCGCGCTCAAGAAGAAGCTTATAAAAACAAAGCGCCACATCGCTGCGAGACCAAATTTTATTAAACCCGCACTTATATCCTCTATGCAGCGACCATTACAAACACGCTCAACCCTTATTTTTCTGAGGATTAGCGCGTTATATCGCCTAAACCGCTTTGCTAAATGCCTGCGAATTTACTAGGGTAAAATAAGTAAGTTTATTTTGGTACAATTAGGTTCTTTCGCATGAAAATTTATAAATTCGCACTTTACGGCTTAATGCTTAGCGCGCTCGCGCTTGGTGGCTGTTCAACATTTAAAAAAGATGATGAAAGCAAGGCTGAGGCAGCAGGAAAAGTTGGCGAAGAGGCTACGCCGATTGAACTGTATAATGCGGGCCTAAAGGCCATGAAAGAAGGCAATTACCGCGTCGCCATCACAAGTTTTGAAGATGTTGAGCGCAAATTCCCTTATTCAGAATATGCGACCGACTCACAGCTTCTTGCCGGTAAAGCCGCGCATCAGGGGCGTTTCTTTGATGATGCTATCGTTGCGCTTGACCGTTTTATCGAACTACACCCTGGTAATGACCAAATTGATTACGCTTATTACCTACAGGCACTGTGTTACTACGAACAAATTTCTGATGTCAGCCGTGATCAGCAAATGACGCAAGACACATTAAAAGCGCTCGACACATTGATCAAGCGTTTCCCGAACAGCCAATACACGCGCGACGCGCAGCTTAAGCGCGACCTTACGCTTGACCATTTGGCGGGCAAGGAAATGGAAATTGGCCGTTATTATTTAACGCGCGGACACACAAACGCATCCATCAACCGATTCTTAAACGTCGTCCGTAATTATCAGACAACCACCCACGTCCCCGAAGCGCTACACAGATTAGTCGAAGCTTATCTCTCGCTTGGCATTGAAGACGAAGCTTTGCGCATCGCCTCTATTCTTGCCTATAACTATCCGGGCGATAAATGGTATGAGAAAACATATAAAATTCTGAACCCAGAATTAAGAGATGAGCTCAATAGCGAGCGCTCATGGCTTGACCGTACAGTAGATGCTATTTTGGCTCCAGAATAAAACGTAAAGATAACAATTTAAAACATTAAGCATGGCAACAGCATGTTAAAGGCGCTTCATATTGAAAACATCGTCCTTATTGAAAAGCTTTCAATCAGCTTTCAATCGGGCCTATGTGCGCTTACTGGGGAAACGGGCGCGGGTAAATCTATCTTGCTTGATTCCCTTGGGCTCGCCCTTGGCAACCGCGCAGATTTAGGGCTTATTCGCAAAGGCGCGGATAAGGGCCAAGTCATTGCCGAATTCGATCTGCCAGACAACCACGAAGTATGGACTATCCTTGATGATTTGGATTTAGAGCATGGCTATGCGCTTACCATACGGCGCAGCTTGAATAAGGACGGGCGTTCAAAAATATTCATTAATGACCTTGCCGTTAGCCTCAATGCGCTTAAACAAATTGGCCCATTATTGGCTGAGATACACGGTCAGTTTGACACGCATGGTCTTTTTGACCCTGCCACGCATATTAACTACCTCGACAGCTATGCCGAACTGCACAAGCAGCGCGAAGCCGTAGAAGGCGCTTATAAAGACTGGAAGAGCACCAAGAAAGCGCTCGATCAGCAAAAGGCGGCGCTCGCGCAGGCACAAGAAGAAGAAGAATATTTAACAGCCTGTCGTGAGGAACTTGAAAAGCTTGCCCCTGAGCAAGGCGAAGAAGCCGACCTTACTGCAAAAAGAAACCACCTTAAAAACAACGCCGCAATGGTTGATTACGCAGGCACAGCGCAGCAGGAATTAAGCGGCGATAAAGGCGTTGAAGGCGGATTGCGTCAAGCGATGCGCGCATTAGAACGCCTTGGTGAAAAGGACGATAGCAAAGTGCCCGCCTTGCTTGAACGGCTTGATAATGCTTATGCCATGATCGAAGATGTCAACCACGAGATTAACGACATATTACACGATTTATATGAACCTGAATTATCAGTTGAAGCGGTGGATGATCGCTTCTTTGCGCTTAAAGCTGCGGCGCGCAAACACCAATGCGCGGTTGATGACTTGCCTGATCTGCTTGAAAAGATAACGGCGCAACTTGAATCGATACATCAACAAGGCGACCAGCTTTCAGCGCTAGAAAATAAACTGATACGCGCCGAAGCGTTTTACCTAGACAAGGCAGGCGTGCTAAGCGCTCAACGCAAAAAGAAAGCATCACAAATGTCCAAAGATATTGGGCAGGAGCTTACGCCGTTAAAATTAGGCCGCGCGCAATTTATTGTCCATTTTGCCGACACTGAGACATGGTCTCCGTACGGCCTTGATGATGTCAGTTTCCGCGTTTCAACCAACCCTGGCACAGATGCTGGCGCGTTAAACAAAGTCGCCTCGGGCGGTGAGCTTGCCCGCATGATGCTCGCCATCAAAGTTATTTTGGCCAAAACCAGCCCCGTGGAAACATTGATCTTTGATGAGGTAGACACAGGTATTGGCGGCGCAACAGCCGACGCGGTTGGTGAGCGCCTCGCGCGGGTAAGCGAAAACAAACAAGTTCTTGTCGTCACCCACGCGCCGCAAGTTGCCGCCTGCGCAAGCACACATTTACATGTGCAGAAATTTATATCTGCTGATAACGTTACCCATACATCCATCACTCCGCTGGGCAACACAGAGCGCCTAGAGGAAATCGCCCGCATGCTTTCAGGCGCAGAGATCACACCAGAAGCGCGCGCCGCCGCCAATAAACTTCTCGACCGTCACGCCGCATAGTAAAGCCCAGTTTTAAGGATAGATAATGAATAACGCCCCGATTGATATGTTTAGCGGCTTTAATGAAGCGCAGCAGCGCCATAAAGACTTAAGCGCGCAGCTACGTAAGCATGATGATGCCTATTACAATCAAGACGCGCCCTTGATTAGCGATGGTGAATATGATGCATTGCGCACCGAGCTTCTCGCGCTAGAAGAAAAATTCCCAGAGCTTACGACCAAAGACAGCCCGTCGCAAAATGTCGGCGTAGCGCCGAAATCTGGCTTTCAAAAAGTCAAACATGCTTTGCCGATGCTCTCACTCGGTAACGCCTTTAACGATGATGATATTGAAGAGTTTTTTAAACGCATTGGGCGTTTCCTCTCCCTTGGTGACGATGACGTGTTAGAACTTGCCGCTGAGCCTAAAATTGACGGGCTTTCTTGTTCGCTGCGTTATGAACAAGGCAAGCTTGTGCAAGCCGCCACGCGCGGCGATGGCGAAACAGGTGAAGACATTACCGCCAATGTCCGCACCATCATAGACGTGCCGCATGAAATTAGCGCGCCCTGCCCCGACATTATCGAAGTGCGCGGCGAAATTTACATTAATAAAGATGACTTTATAGCGCTCAACAAGGCGCAGGAAGAAAGCGGCAACAAAGTTTTTGCCAACCCCCGCAACGCAGCCGCCGGCAGCGTGCGCCAGCTTGATAGCACCATTACAGCCAAACGCCCATTACGATTTTATGCCTATGCGCTTGGCGAAACAACGCAGCCCGTCGCGGATACACAAGACGGCATCCGCCATTATTTAATCACCAAAGGTTTTCAGCTCCCTGAGCCTTACGCCGTTTTAACTGACGCGGCGGGCGTTATTGCGCATTATAACAGGCTGATCGAAGAGCGCGCGGCGCTGAATTATGATATTGATGGCATCGTCTATAAGGTCAATAGGCTTGATTGGCAGCAGCGCCTTGGCTTTGTTGCGCGCGCGCCGCGTTGGGCCATTGCCCATAAATTCCCCGCCGAACAGGCCGTGACGGTGATAGAAGCTATCGAAATACAAGTCGGTCGCACAGGCAGCCTTACGCCAGTCGCACGGTTAAAGCCGATTAGCGTTGGCGGCGTTGTGGTTTCAAACGCAACGCTGCATAATGAGGATGAAATTGCCCGCAAAGACGTGCGGATTGGCGATCACGTGGTTATTCAACGCGCGGGCGATGTCATTCCGCAAATTGTCAAAGCCCTGCACGATAAACGTAGCACGGATTCTCACAGCTACGTTTTTCCAACAAGCTGTCCAATTTGCGGCGCACATGCCGTGCGTGAAGACGGTGAAGCTGCGCGGCGCTGCACAGGCGGCCTAACTTGCAAAGCGCAAGTGAAAGAACGCTTAAAGCATTTTGTCAGCAAAAACGGCTATGATATTGACGGTTTGGGCGAAAAAATTGTTGCGCAATTTCTTGAAGACGGCCTGATCAAAGACCCTGCCGATATATTTACGCTCGAAGCGCAAGATAAAGACAGTTTAACGCCGCTGCGCAACCGCGATGGATGGGGCTCAACATCCGCCAAAAAGCTCTTTGAAGCCATTAGCGCCAAACGCGAAATTGAGTTGCCGCGCTTTATCTACGCCCTTGGCATTCGTCAAGTTGGACAGGCCACAGCCAAAATGCTCGCCGCCAATTACGGTAGCTATGACGCATGGATCGCCGCAATGCGCGAAGCCGCCGACCCACAAAGCGCAGCCTATGGTGAACTGATTAATATTGACGGCATTGGCGCATTAATGGCGGAAGACCTCATTGAATTTTTTAAAGAAGAACACAACCGCGCTTTCCTTGAAAAACTAACCAGCCATGTCACGCCGCTTGATTATGATGCGCCGCAGGCAACCGATAGCCCCATCACAGGAAAAGTCGTTGTCTTCACCGGCACATTAGAAAAAACATCCCGCGCCGAAGCCAAAGCCAAAGCCGAATCCCTCGGCGCAAAGGTCACAGGTTCAGTATCAAAGAAAACCGATTATTTAATCGCCGGCGCAGATGCAGGATCAAAGCTGAAAAAAGCACAAGAATCTGGTGTGAGCGTATTGAGTGAAGATGAGTGGTTAGCGCTTATAGGCTAGCGTTAAGGCTTAATAACTTTATTTCCTTTCAAATCGACTATCGTATTGTAACCCGTTCTGAATAAATACACGCGGTCGAATTTACCTATGTGTAATGATGAGTAGTCAACATTTAGCGGCTCCTGATCCATACACAAATTAATAAAATCGATAATTATTAAGAGCCAATTTTCTTCAAACATCTCATAATTATCAAATTTATTTTCCTTCTTATTAATTATTCCCTGCAACACATCAACATTGGTATTATCAACAGAGCCAGACTGAATCAAGCGCCACGTAGCAGCATCATCATCAGCCTTCAGAACATAAATGTAAGCAAAACGAAGCTCTGGAATACTTTCAAAGTCTTTACATGATAACCTTCCACCCCTCAAATCAAGACTCAAGAAAAGATTAGCTATCTCACGTGCCAGACTTTTAATCCTTCTATCCTTAATATCATTAAAGGCTAACGATGCCTCTATCAAAACCTGACTTTGGCTAGCTCCCTCAAACAGCTTTTGCGACAAACTTACAGTTTTTTCCTGACGCTCCCTTTGCTTAACCCTAGAATTCGCTTCACCACCACGATCAATAAAAAATCGTGTCATTTCTACACCCACAGACTTCCCTTCACAAGCAAACCTTATATCGGGTTTTTCTCCGCTAGAATCAAAACTTTCAAAGACACCAAAAGCATCCAAGAACTGTTTAAAATAGTATTCTTCTACTTTCTTCTTTTCCACTGGAGCCCCCATACATAATAAAATAAAAAAAAAAAAAGCGGCCATAACAGCCGCTTTTTTGTTCGAACTTTAGTCTTTTTAGTTTGCTTGGCGGCGCAAGAATGCCGGAATATCAAGCTCATCTTCTGGGTTTTTGGTTGCCGCTGGCGCTGAAGGCGCATCAATATTGAGCTGCCCTTGTTTTGCCGGTTGCTGCGGCGCTGAACCTTCGTTCATGCTGACCAATTCCGCTTCGTCATCACGCAGCACACCTGTTATTCTTTCGAATAAGGATGGCGAGCGTTTTTTCATTGTCGATGTTTGCTTATGCGCAGCCGGTACTGGTGGGCGCAAAGTGAAGCTAGACCCCGTTGAGGTGTTATTCATTTGCTCTTCTTGCACTTGCTGCGAGGTCACATCATCAAGCTGTGGGCTGTAGGATGTTTGAACTTGCTCCGTTTGCAGTGCGGTTGCAACTTCTTGCTGCTCGCCCATGCCAGCTGCGTGGTATTGTGGCTGTGGCAAATCTTCTTTATTGACCTGCATTGGCATAGGAGGAATAAACGTTGCGCCCATACGCTCAGCGCGCGGCACACCATTATTACCACCAAGAGCCGCCGCCGTTGAAGGCGCAGACTGCGTAGGTGCTGTTTGGTCAAATATATCAGACTGCTTTGAAGCTGTAACAGCCGCAGGATTATATGTCGGACGCGATGCTGGCGCTGCGGCATAACCAGACATTGGCCGCTGCTGCATTTGTGCCTGCGTTTGCGCCTGAATAGTTGTTTGACCTGATGGCTGTGAAGGCGTCTGGGAAGATGCCTGAGAAGATGTTTGCACAGTGCCTTGCTCTGCGCGTGCAGGCTCAGATGTTACAGTTTCATCTTTTTTTTCCTCTGATGACATTGTCATAGGCTGTGCGCGGTTTGCGCCTGTTAAGCCCTTGCCGCCACCGATAACGCGTGCAGTTTGCACACCATCAATACCTGTTGCAACAACAGAAACGCGCATTTTACCTTCAAGGCTCTCATCAAATGTAGAACCAAAAATGATATTTGCGTTGGAATCAACTTCTTCACGGATGCGGTTACAGGCTTCATCTGCTTCGTATAATGTCATGTCAGAACCACCGGTGACGTTAATAATAACGCCGCGCGCACCCTTCATTGAAATATCATCAAGAAGCGGGTTGTTAATAGCCGCTTCCGCAGCCTCTGTTGCACGGCGTTCACCTTCTGACTCGCCCGTACCCATCATAGCTTTACCCATTTCATGCATCACACTTCTGATGTCAGCGAAATCAAGGTTAATCAAGCCCGGGCGTACCATTAAATCTGTTACGCCGCGTACGCCTGATTGCAATACCCCATCAGCCATTTTAAACGCTTCGGCAAATGTTGTTTTCTCATTCGCAATGCGGAATAGATTTTGGTTAGGAATAACAATCAATGTATCAACATATTCCTGCATTTCTTCAATACCCTCTTCCGCCATTCTCATGCGTAGAGTGCCTTCAAAATGGAATGGCTTGGTTACCACACCGACAGTAAGGATACCTTGGTCACGCGCTGCTTTCGCAATCACAGGCGCTGCGCCTGTGCCTGTACCGCCGCCCATGCCTGCTGTAACGAAAACCATGTTCGCGCCATCAATATATTGCAAGACATCTTCTAGCGATTCTTCCGCTGCCGCCTTACCCACCGATGGGTTCGCGCCTGCGCCAAGG
>DELD01000024.1:25074-80108 GCA_002354205.1 Micavibrio sp. UBA2705
CCGCCTTCCCCCCCGATGGGTTCGCGCCGGCTCCAGGCCCGCCAGTAACTGTACGCCCAAGTTGAACGACATGTTCGGCGGCTGAGCCAGCCAAAGCCTGCGAATCTGTATTACAAACTAAGAAGTCCACACCATCAAGCTCTGATGTGATCATGTTGTTGACGGCATTGCCGCCCGCACCACCAACACCAACGACTTTAATGCGCGGCGTTAGTTCAGTTTGTTTTTGGTCTTGAATTCTTACATTGATCATGCGGGTATCCTCCGTAGCACGACTGAAACTTATACACAGTGTCTTTTGCTTTATGCACAAACTTATCCACAGTGTGGCGCAGCGCGCATAACGTTAAAACATTCTATTTTTTATACCTAATAAAGAACAAGAGAACCCCTGTACTCACTCGGCGCGATTCGTGAATCACATTTATATTTTACCCTTTGCGATTCATGCGAAGCAAGGGTTTGAATAGTTTGTTCTGTGGATAAGTGGATAACGTTACCCACATTATGCATTTTTATTTTGGAAAGTGATTTTTTCGTCATGAAGGGCTGCGAGCGCAGCACAGAGATTACCAGTTTTCTTGCAACCAGACTTTGGTTTTCTGCCAGAGCGAGCGCGTATCGCCGCACTCCATAATTTCTGCGGGCATTTCGTTTGAATGCCGCCCTAAATAAGTAAACAGCCCCGCCACGGTTGTAAAAGCAGGCGTGTTCATTTCTTTAGGCAGTGAAGAAACGCCAATCGGCTTACCTAAGCGCACCTGTTTATCCAGCACATAATGCGCCAAATCACGGCAGCCTGTCATTTGCGATGCACCGCCAACCAAAACAACGCGCCGACCAATAGCTTCAGTCACACCATTATCCATTAGCTTCGCGCGCAATTGTTCAAATATTTCTTCCATGCGCGGCTGAATAATGCCGACAAGAACGGAGCGCGGGATATGGTGAGGATGAACGTCGTTATTATCACCGATTTGCATGACCTCAATCATGTCATGCGTATCTGATGATGTCGACATTGCATTCCCGTAAAGGTTTTTTAAACGCTCAGCTTCGGCGAAACTCGTGGTTAAGCCCTGCGCAATATCATTCGTCACATGCGCGCCACCAAGCGGTACATAATCGGTTAGCAACATGCGTCCTGCTTGAAAGACGCTAAAGCTTGTTACGCCTGCGCCCATATCAATAACAATGCAGCCCAAATCTTTTTCATCGTCGACAAGACAAGCAAGGCCGCTTGCATAAGAATCAACGCACAGGGCTGATATATCAAGATGCGAGCGTTTCACTGCCGCCGCCAAATTACGCACGCCAGAAGTGTTACCCATGACAATATGAATGTTCATATTCAGCTCATCTCCGGACATGCCGATAGGGTCGCTTATACCGCCCTGTCCATCAAGCCAGTATGCTGCGGGAATAGTATGGATAAGCTCCGCATCTTGGCTTTCTAAAATTTGATACTGTGCTTTTACAAGACCGCGATCAATATCTTTTTTCGTGATTGTCTCGCCGCGTACATCAACGGTGGCTTCGATAAAAGATGAATGGGTATGACACGCCGACACACTCACAACGACGTCGCGCAGAGGGTAACCTTTCAGCTTTTCTGCCGCCATATTTTCAGCCATATGCACAGCTTCACGAATGGCGTTTTCAGCCGATGATAAATTTGTGATTGCGCCATTTTTAACACCTTCCGAAGAACGAAAGCCATGCCCCATAATTTCGATATGGCCAAACTCATCCTGCACCTGCCCCAAAAGGCAGACAATTTTGCTTGAGCCCACATCAACGGCGGCGACAGCAGAGCCTTTAGTTAAAAATGTTTTTTGTTGCATGTTCAGTGTTACGCATCTGTTAATGGCCGAAACCGTGTTAAAATTCAAATTCTATATTGGCGCGCCTGCGCCTGAAATATAATCATAACTTTTATTCGCCGCCCCTGGATAGGCTTTTATAATCAAGCGATCTGATTGGCGAATGTCTATATTTTTAATCGTCTTATCCAGAACTTCGTCCCGTTCATGTGCGCGCACCAAACGCTGCAATGCCAGCGCGATATTGTCTTCAGGCAGGTTCACAATAATTTTATTGTTTAATTTCAAATCCCAACGGCGCTTACCAACAAAAATGGCTTGGTCAAGGCGTTCATATATTTTTGGCGCGGCGGTTACGACATCTAAAAGCGCACCAATATTTTCTGGCGCATTTTCACCCTGAATAATCAGCAATTTTTCAAAACGCTCTAAATCTTGCGTTGTGATTCTATACCCCCTGCGGTCAACAACAACTAAACGCCCATCATGCATCCAAAGCGCGGCAGGGCGGCGTTCTTTGAGTGTGATGTGTAGGCTATCGGGGAAAACGCGTTTCACGCTCACGTTTTCTATCCATGATATACCGCTTAACGCTTCGTGAATTTGATGCGGCTTTACCTTAAACAGCGGCATGTTCTTTTCAGCGTTTATAAGCGCCATCAACAAATCGGGGTCAGCGTTTTCGCGCCCTTCGACAAAAATATTTTGCAAGCGAAAACCGGCTTTGGCAGAAGCTTCGATAAACGCGCCTTCTGCTAAATTTTGTGTTTTGGGAATGCCGCCGCTAACAACAAACCATGTGCAGGCACATAGCAATATCATCAAAGCAAAGAAACGCAGGCCGATGCGCTGAAAACGCGCAGCAATCAGCGCTAAGCTGTTTTTTGATCCGCGGTTTTTGAGGCGTGTTTGTCTTGTTTTTGTTTGTCGTAGCATAGAGCGTCTTCAATGAGATGTGAACAGAGTTCGGGAAATGTTGAGCCATTGGCAATGACCTGCGAAGGACCAATAGATTCCGCCGTTAAACCGGGCTGAGTATTAATCTCTAGCAAGTATAACCCATCTAGGCCCTGCTTGTCATTAAATCTAAAGTCGCATCTGGCAATGCCGCGACAACCCAGCTTATTATAAAGCGCTTCGGACTGCGCCATTGCGGCTTTATAAATAGTTTCATCGATCTGTGCAGGGAATTCGTAAACCGTATCTTGGTCAACATATTTGGCCTGATAATCAAAGAAATCTTGCTGCGCGACAATGCGCGTTACGCCTTGCGCTTTACCGTCTAAAACCGCAACGGTTAATTCTTCACCAGGGATATAGGCTTCAATCATCACATCATTTTCAAACGGCCATTCTTTTTGAATAGCAGGCAAAAGATTCGCGCCATCAGAGCCGATCATATAAATACCAACACTAGAGCCTTCATCTTTGGGTTTGATTACGTATGGCGGCTTAATTACGTTTTGGCTTGTGATTTCGTCTTTACCGACTAAAACTTCATCGGCGACATTAATGCCGATAGACTTCGCGATTGTTTTTGTTAGCGGCTTATCCATAGCAATAGCCGATGCTTTTACGCCTGAGTGGGTATAAGGCAGCTTGAGCATTTCAAGCACGGCTTGTATTGTGCCATCTTCGCCGCCCTTGCCATAGAGGTTATTAAACACAACGTCAGGGGTTATATTTTCTAGCTCAACTGTCAATTTAGAAAGATTATCGGTCACATCGATGACATGAACATTGTAACCAGCCTCAATCAAGGCCTGTTCTACGGCTTTGCCCTTGGTGAGTGAAACCATGCGCTCAACAGACCAGCCGCCGAGCAATAAAGCCACTTTGATTTTTGCGTTTTTTTCACTATCCATCATCAACCATCCCATGATTATCTAATGTTAATTATAAACGGATAGCGCAGATACGCAAAGCAGCACTCTTTTAATCAATCCAGTTATCCAGAGGCGCTTGCCCGTCAACATAACGCCCAATGCGGCGAATTTCCCAGCGCAGCGTAATGCCAAACTTTTCAAAAACGCGGCGGCGCATTTCTTCGCCAAGACATTCAAGATCAAAGGCGCTTGCATCACCTGCGTTAATCATAAAGTTACAATGCTTTTCTGACATTTGCGCGCCGCCAATGGTAAAGCCGCGCCCATCCACCGCGTCTATTAATCGCCACGCCCCCCATGAAGGGTCAAGCCCTGCAGCCTGCAAATCAGCGCTGCTGGGGTTCGCAAAGGTTGAGCCGCCTGTTTTTTCTTTAATGGGCTGCGAGGCTTCGCGCTTGGCGCGAATATCTGCAATTTCGCCTTTAATAATTTCAGGATCGCCCGTAGTGGCGTTAAACACAGCCTCAACAAAAACAAGTTCTTTATCTGGCGCTGAGTGGCGGTATGTATAGCGCATATCATCAACAGATAATTCATGTATATTCCCATCGCGGTCAATGCCACGCAGGCATTCAAGACAATCGACAACTTCACGTCCATATGCGCCCGCATTCATTTTTAGCGCGCCGCCAATTGTGCCGGGGATGCCGCTTAAAAATGACAATCCAGAAAGGCCAAATTGCGCCGCTTTTTGCGCGACATTCATATCTAAGGCCAGCGCCCCGCAGCGCAATTTATCTACACCCTCACGCTCAATATAATTAAACGCACGATTTAACTTGATCGTCACGCCTGAAACGCCGCCGTCACGGATGATTGTGTTTGATGCCACGCCAAAAATATGTAGCGGTAACTCAGCCGGATAAGCTTTTAGGAAAGCCTGTAAGTCTGCGCTATCTTCTGGGCAGACCATCACATCAGCGCTGCCGCCTGTTTTAAACCAACCCTTTGCACCAAGCGCAGCATCAAAACGGTAGCTGCCCGCGATTTCTGGCAAATCATATGATTCAAGCGGCGACTTTAATGGGGTGCTCATGCGACATTCTTTCCAGATTTCTTGTGCAGCGTTTCCAACTCCGCAGGCAAAGCATTTGCCCATTTTGTAATGCTGCCCGCGCCTAGGCAGACGACTAAATCATTAGGCTGCGCATGTTCATAAACCATCGCAGCAAGGTCATCTTCATGATCAAGAATATGCACGCCGCGATGCCCGTGGGCGATTAACCCTTCGGCGAAATGTTCTTTATCAATGCCGTCAATCGGCTGCTCGCCCGCCGCATGGATATCCGCGACGAAAACCATGTCCGCGTCATGGAAGCACTTACAAAACGCATCAAATAAATCACTTAATCGTGAATATCTGTGTGGCTGCATTACCGCAATTATACGACCTTGGTTTTCCTGCACCACCTGACGCGCCGCTTTTAATACGGCCGTAATTTCAACAGGGTGATGACCGTAATCATCAATAATGCTGATGCCATTCACTTCGCCCGTTTTGGTAAAGCGGCGCTTTACGCCCGCAAAGCTTGCTAATGCTTGACGCATATTTTCAGGCGTCAGGCCAAGTTCATAACCGATGCTCAGCGCCGCAAGGGCATTTTGCAAATTATGCCGCCCCGGCATAGGAAGGAAGACATTCTCAAGGACAGTGTCTTCTTCTTGATCGGTGAGCCAGCCTGCGAAAGTCACGCTACAATAGCTACCTTCGGCCTTTGCGCGAATGTTATCGGCGCGAATATCAGCCTGCGGGTTAAAGCCATAAGTTAGAATACGGCGGTCAGTCGTTGCCGCTATAAGCGATTGCACTTCAGGGTGATCAAGGCAAAGCACAGCGAAGCCATAAAAAGGTATGTTTTCAATAAAGCGTGAAAACGCTTTGCGCATATTATCAAAAGCGCCATAATGTTCCATATGTTCGGGGTCAATATTAGTCACAACCGCGACCTGCGCAGGAAGGCGCGTGAACGAGCCGTCACTTTCATCAGCCTCGACCACCATCCATTCGCCCTGCCCCATGCGGGTATTGGTGCCGTACGAATTGACGATGCCGCCATTAATCACAGTTGGGTCAATGCCGCATTCTTCTAATAATGTGCCAACCAATGACGTTGTAGTGGTTTTTCCATGCGTGCCGCCAATAGCGATAGATGATTTAAAACGCATCAATTCCGCAAGCATATCAGCGCGGCGTACAACAGGCACTTTCTGGGCGCGCGCCTCGATAAGTTCAGGGTTATCATTAGGAACGGCTGATGAAATAATCACGGCAGCAGGGCGCAGGCCATCCGCATAAATATTTGGCGCATTATGACCGATATGCACGGCGATGTCTTTGGCTTGCAAGCGCTCGACATTTGGGCTCTGCGCCATGTCTGATCCTTGGACAGTGTAGCCCATTGAATGCAGTACTTCTGCAATGCCCGACATACCAATGCCGCCAATGCCAATAAAATGTAAAACTCCCACAGTGTCGACGCTATCCAGACGCATAAACTCTTACTTTCCAAATCATATGTTAGAAAATAAGGTATAAACGAGGGCGTATAGAAAATAAAGCCTTTAATGCCGTGGCCTTAAGGCGCGCTGTGAAGAACTATTCCCAGCCACGCGCTAATGCGACAACCAAATTACCAAGGCGGCGACCCGCATCAGGCTTCGCGCAGCTTTGCGCCGCTTCGGCTGCCTTAAACAAGGTTTGTGGCGTTTGAAAGAATGTCTCAAGGCGTGCGCTTAACGCATCTGCCGTAAAGCCATTTTCGACCATCACCCACGCGCCGCCTTTTTGGGCGATGGCTTCGGCGTTAATTTTCTGTTGCTGGTCGGCGTGATGCGGGTAAGGCACGTAAATCGCAGGGCGGCCTGCCGTGGAAACTTCTGATACCGTACTTGCCCCTGCACGCGCAATAATCAAATGCGCTTTTTGCAATTGTTCTGGTACATTTTTAAAGAACACATCAACTTCGGCTGAAATGCCGGCCTCTTTATATGCGGCGCTTAACTGCCCCTTATCTTCTTCGCGGCATTGCTGCACAACGTTAATACGACTGCGATAAATTTCGGGGAGCAGCGCCAAAGCCTCAGGAACAACTTTGGACAAAATAGTTGCGCCGAGCGAGCCGCCCATAATGAAAAGGTTAAACGCGCCATCATCCTGAATATCAGGATAAGGTTCAGTGAACAAATCAGCCACGCCTTTGCGCACAGGGTTACCCGTGACAACCGCACGAATTTTATCTTCACTATCAAGGCCTATCGAATTTTCATGCGAAAGTGCGATGCGCTCTGCACGTGATGACAACAAGACATTAGCCTTACCCAATATTGCATTTTGCTCATGGATAATTGTCGGAATTTTCATGCGCTGCGCAGCATAGACCGCAGGGACAGATGGGTAACCGCCAAAACCAATGACGATTTCTGGTTTTATTTTGGCCAGTAATGCTTTTGCTTGTAAATAGCCAAGCCCCATCGACACACAGCCTTTAAGCTTGCCGATAATGCCGCCTGACCACGCGCTTGATTTTAAAACATGGACATCCACGCCGACGAAAGAATCTTTATATTTCAAAGCGCGCAGATCTGTCGCCAATGCGACCTCAAAGCCACGCGACTTTAAATCTTCAGCCAAAGCCGCTGCAGGAAAAATGTGACCGCCAGTACCACCAGCACTTAATAAAATCATACGCTAAACACCTTTACGTCTGGCCGTGAGGCCTTTTTTGGCTATGGAATGTTTGGGCTCTTTGCGCGTGAGCGCCAGCACAATACCCATAGACAGAGAAATTGCCAATAGTGATGAACCGCCATAGCTGAGAAGCGGTAAAGTCATGCCCTTCGCCGGTAAAACACCCAAGGCCGACCCCATATGTATCATAGCCTGCAATGCGAACATTGCCAATATGCCGCTGACACATAAAATAGAAAATAAATTTTCACATTCCTGCAGATTTTTTAGCGCCCGCATAATGACAAATAAATAAAGGCCGATCACCACAAAAATAAAAAACAGGCCGAATTCTTCCGCGCCGACGGAGAATATGAAGTCAGCATGACTATCTGGAATTTCCATTTTTACGCTGCCCTGCCCTGGGCCTTTGCCCAAAATGCCCCCGCTACGAAACGCTTCAATCGATTTTTCAACTTGAAAATTATCGCCGCTATCTGGGAATAAAAACCGGTTAATACGGCTTTTTACATGCGGGAAGAAGCTATAAGCGCCAAGCACCATGACACCGCCAACAGGCAGAAGCGCGAGCACGTAGCGCATAGAAAGCCCCGCGACAACAACCATCGCGGCGAGCATAACAGTTAAAACGAAGCTCATGCCGAAATCGGGCTGAATAAGGAACAAAAACAGCACCAAGCTATAAAGCATGCCGACATATTGCGGGCCTTTGAAATGTATATCTTCTTTCCAGCGTGCCAGCAGCCATGCCGCCATTACAGCAAAAGCAGGTTTTGCGAACTCGCTTGGCTGCAATGAAAAACCCGGCAGCGGTATCCAGCGCTGCGCGCCTTTAATCTCGGGGCCAATAAACGGCACAAGGATAAGCGCGATGATCGTACCAATAAAACACAAACTGCCTAAACGCCAAATCATGCGCGGCGAACATAAAGATGCCAAAAACATCACCGCCACAGAAGGCACTAAAAACACAAGATGCTTTAAAATGAAGTGCATGTCGGGCAAATTAATACGTAACGCAACGGCTGAGCCTGCCGCCGTGACGAGGATAATACCAACCACCATTAGCGCCAATATACCCAAAAGAAGGCCATGATCAACAGTCCACCACCAACGGCCAATAAGGGACTGGTCAGTTCTTTCGGGCAGCAAGCTCATTTATAGATCGTCCTCACATTTTAGGACAAGTTCTTCAAAGTGGTCACCGCGATGTTCGAATGATTTATATTGGTCAAAAGACGCACAGGCCGGAGAAAATAAAACTGCGCCTGCGCCGCCTGGAGCGCCGCGCCGCTGCTGCGCCATTTGATGCGCCTGCGCTACGGCAATATCGACAGTATGTGAAATTTCGAAATCGATATTGTTACGCTCCATCCATATGGCGAAATCTTCAGCCGCCTCGCCAATTAAAAACGCATGACGAATGCGTTCGCTATACTGTTCAAGTCCTTCAAGCCCACCATCTTTTGGCTGACCGCCGACAATCCAATATATATTACGCAAGCTGACCAAAGCGCGCTCTGATGCTTGCGCATTGGTTGCCTTACTATCATTGACGTAAGGCACGCCGTTAATGTTACGCACCAAATATTGGCGATGGCGCAGGCCTTCAAACTTATTATAGGCTTTTTCAAAGTCTTTTGACGACAGGTCAAAGCCGTAATGCAATGCTGCATATGCCGCAGCGGCATTTTGATGATTATGCACCCCACCCATGCGCTTATTTTTATTAAGGTCGATTTCAATTTCCGCGCGGGCATCTTTTAAAATGCCGTCCTCAACAGTTATATCTGCCTTGCGCTCTGACATTGCAGCGACGGTAATGACCGTCCATGTTTCACTTGCGCGGATTTCATCTGCAATTTTCGCTGTATTGTCATCATCAATGCAAATCACCGCCAGCGGCATTTCATCATGCGGGCGCGAATCAAAAATACGTTTTTTTGCGGCAATATAACCATCAATGTCGCCATGGCGGTCTAAATGATCTGGCGTTATATTGAGCAATACAGAAACTTGCGGGCGCAGCGAGGGTGTAAGCTCCAACTGATACGATGAGAGTTCAAAAACCAAAAGGCCGTCTTTTTTTGGACGTTTTAAATCCATCACAGGCACACCAATATTCCCGCCAATTTGCGTATCGCGATGCTGCGCCATAATATGCCCAACAAGCGCCGTGGTGGTTGACTTGCCATTTGTCCCTGTAATGCCAATAAGCGGTGTGTCAGGGTCTAGCTGACGCAGCAGCTCAATATCACTAATCACTGGAATTTCAAGTTTTAATGCACGCTCCACCACAGGATGAGGGCGCGGGAAATTATGAGGAATACCAGGGGACAAGACAAGCGCTGCGATACCTTTGAAATCAACATCTTCTTCAAATGCGCAAAGCTCTAACTTTGCACGCTGCGCAGCGGCGCGCTGTTCTTCGTGGTTATCCCATACAGTTACATCAACTTTCGCTTTTTTCAACGCACGCGCGGCGCTCATCCCTGTACGACCAAGGCCAAGCACAGCATATTTCTTGCCTTGTAAATTTGCGAGTAAAGCGCTCATGAACGTTCCTTTAAAAAAGCGATATATCTATTCTGGACATTCCAAATCATCAAGCATGTCTGATTGACGCTGATGTCCAATAAAAGAGATCGTGACTCCCACGCCTTGCGGGTCTGTATATTGCGTGACATTCCCCCCCCATTCAGGGTGAGACGCAAGTGTTGACGAAAGCGTTTCTTGATATTCTATAGACTGCGCCTTGTTTTCACACAGACATTCCGCATTGGTTTTCTCTTGATCCATACAAAGTTTTACGGCCTTAGACATCGCATTGGTCACCCTATCCAATGCTTGTAAGTCAAGCGTATCGACATATTCTGTAACATAGATGGGCTGAATTTCGATAAGCGTATCATCACCCGCTTCATCATGGGCCACCTCATCTTCAGCAACCGGCGGCGTTTCAGGGGCTTCAAACTTCTTATCTGGCGCAGCGACCGCTGTATCTTGGACAACGGCATCACCCGCTTGTTTAACATCAGCGAAGGTCGAAGACACACAAAGCGCTCCTAACAATATGAGGCTTAAAGTAAACAGCAGTTTCATAACGTCGCAGTCCTTTTTTTTAATGCCATTAGCGTAGCTTTAACGTTGCAAGCCCTAAAATGGCCAATATGACAGAGATTATCCAGAAACGTATCACAATTGTTGGCTCTGACCAGCCCTTTTTCTCAAAATGATGATGAATAGGCGCCATGCGAAAAACCCGTTTTCCTGTCAGTTTAAATGATGCAACCTGCACAATAACCGATAATGTCTCCATCACAAAAAGACCGCCGACAATCGCCAGAATTATTTCAGACTTCACCAACACAGCAATCGCGCCAAGCACACCGCCAAGAGACAGTGAACCTGTATCCCCCATGAAAATCATCGCTGGCGGTGCATTAAACCAAAGGAAGCCCATCGCCCCGCCAATAATCGCGCCGCAAAGAATAGAAAGCTCCCCTGCGCCCGGCACATATGAAATTTGCAAATATTCAGAAAAATCTACGCGACCCGTCAGATAAGCAATAAAGCCAAAACACGCTGCCGCAATAGCAACGGGAACAATAGCAAGGCCATCAAGGCCATCAGTTAAGTTCACCGCGTTTGATGCGCCAACCATAACCAGCATTGCCCATGGAATAAAGAACCACCATAAATCAATATATGTATGCTTCAAGAAAGGAATCGCCACGCCATGTGCAATTTCGCTAGGCAGCGCCAGGGTTGCTGCCACAGCAGCCACGCCGCTGATTAACAATTGGCAAAGCAGTTTCAAACGTCCAGAAAGGCCGTCCGTATTCTTTTTGGTTAGCTTCAGATAATCATCGCCAAAACCAATCAGGCCGTAACCAACCAAAACAAGCAAAGCAATCCAGATAAACGGATTAAAGAAATCCGCCCATAGTAGCGTGCTTACAGTGACCGAAATTAAGATCATCAAGCCGCCCATTGTCGGCGTACCTGCTTTTTTGAAATGCGTTTCAGGTCCTTCTTTACGAATAGGCTGACCTTCTTTTTGTTTCGTACGCAGCCAGTTAATCAACGCGGGGCCAATAAGAAAGCTAATGACGAGCGACGTCATCAACGCTCCACCAGTACGAAATGTTTGATAATTGAATAAGTTAAAAAACTGGAGCTGGTCACCTAATGGCGCGAGAAGATTATAAAGCATAAAAAGAGATCGACCTTAAACTGGTTATTTTTCCTGTGTGTTTTTTGCTTTCTCGATCTCACGCATAGCTTCAACAACCACACCCATTTTGGATGATTTAGACCCTTTGACCATGACCACATCACCTGGGATCAATGCGTCGGGAACAATCTGCGCAAGTTCGGTACTGGTTTCTTTATGCACTGCTTTTTGCTCTGGTGGCAATGCATCGTGCAGATTTTTCATCAATGACCCACAAGTATATACAAGGTCTATATTTGCCGCACGCAACGGCAAAGCAAGCTCCTCATGTGCTTTCTTCTCATTCGCGCCAAGCTCTAGCATATCGCCAAGAACCACAATGCGGCGACCGCCACGACCGGGATCAATAAGTGCTAAGACTTTAAACCCTGCGCGCATAGATGTTGGCGATGCATTAAAACTATCGTCAATTAAAGTGATCGGGTTTTCAGGGTCGCCAGAAGCGATCATTTCACGTTTACCGCGCCCTTCTAATGGTTCATTGCGGGCGAGCGCTTTAATCGCCTTATCCAAGCTGCAATGACAAAGCTTTACTGCAAGCAGTGACGCCAGGGCATTCATGACTGTATGTTCACCGCCATGCGGCAAGAATAAATCACGCTGCTCACCGAGAATATTAATCTCAGCGCGCACACCATTACCGCCTTGAATGATATTTTTTGCATTTGCATCAGCATCGCAATTAATACCAAAACTGTATATCTGCTCTATACCTTCAGCGCGTGCATAATCTGACAAAACGTTAAAATACGCATCGTTTTGATTTAAAATTACAGCGCCACCACTTTCAACGCCGCTAAAGATCTCCGCCTTGGCTTCAGCGATCTCATCTGTACCGCCAGGGAAATGCTCCGTGTGGACAGCGGCAATATTGGTAATAATCGCAATATCAGGTTTGACCATTGCTGTTAGCGGTGTGATCTCACCGCTATGATTCATACCAATTTCAAACACACCATAATCTGTTCCTGCATGCATTGACGCCAAAGTGTAAGGCACACCAAGATGGTTATTATAAGAACCTTGCGCGGCATGAGTTTGGCCCTGCACATCATATACAGCTGCAAGCATTTCTTTCGTTGAAGACTTACCAACGCTCCCCGTAACGGCAATGACTTTCGCGCCGCTACGTGCGCGCGAAAATTCAGCCAAATCAAGCATAGCGTCAAAAGGATCTTCTACCAGAACAAGGGGGAAATCGTCCGCAACGCCAGTTGGGCGCTTTGAAACAATAGCGGCGACTGCGCCCTTTGCAAAAGCATCTGCAACATAATTATGCCCATCAAAATTATCACCACCAAGCGCGATGAATAAGTCTCCCTCGCCCACTGTACGGCTATCCATTGAAACGCCCATAGCAGCCCAATTTTGGTTACCGCTTAACTTACCATCTGTTGCTTTTGCAACTTCTTTTGCTGACCATACTGTCATATTACGCCTCTATATACGCCTTTCTTACTTCTTCACTATCATCGAATGGTATTACTTCTTTGCCGATAGTTTGGCCTTGTTCATGGCCTTTCCCTGCGACAAGGAGAATGTCTTTTGCTTTAAGCATTTTTACGCCATGCTTAATGGCCTTTGCCCGCCCGCCTATTTCTTCGGCTTTTGGGAATCCTTTCATCATATCCGCACGTATTGCTGCGGGGTCTTCACTGCGTGGGTTATCATCTGTAATGATGACATGATCCGCTATTTCGCCTGATATTTGCGCCATGGGCGCACGCTTCGCATTATCACGGTCGCCGCCGCAGCCAATAAGCGCAACAAGCCTTCCCCCCGTTTCGACATGTGGCTTCAGCGCGGTAAGCACTGTTTTCAAAGCATCAGGCGTATGCGCATAATCAACAAAGACCTGTGCGCCTTTTGGGTGACCGTCTATTCTATCCATCCGCCCATGCACAGGGCTTAACGTTTCTAAGCGCGTGAGATTGCCAGCCAGATCATCAGGATAGGCCAAAGCAAGCGCGGCTAATGCGTTATAAAGCTGGAACGCGCCGAGCAGCGGCAAGACAAGGTTATGGCGCTGCGCGTCTATTTCGATTACCGCATGGATGCCTTCGGCAAATGGCGTAGCTGTGATAATTTTTAAATCCGCGCCCTTTTCGCCAAAAGTCACAACATTCAGTTTTCTCGCTTGTGCATAGGCGATAATTTCATCAGCCTCATCAATATCCGCGTTAATCACTGCGGGCGCATTTTCAGGCAACAAATCAAATATGCGCAGCTTGGCGCGTAAATATGCCCCCATAGTCTTGTGATAGTCTAAATGGTCATGGGTCAAATTGGTAAATGCCGCCGCGCTTATTTTTACGCCCGCAAGACGCTCTTGCTCTAAGCCATGCGAAGATGCTTCCAACGCCAAATGCTTAACGCCCTTATGCGCCGCTTCGGCTAGCAGGCTATGCAACAACGCAGGGTCTAATGTCGTCAAGCTTGCGCCGCGGTCAAGCCCTGCGCCTTGCATACCAATTGTACCGAGACTTACCGCATCCGCGCCCAAAAGCTGACGGACAAAATTAACGATAGAGCTTTTGCCGTTTGTCCCTGTGACCGCCATAATATGCTCTGGCTGCGCATCATAAAACGCGGCGCAAAGACGCGCATAATCAGCGCGAATATTCTGGCTTTCTTGCCACGTAAAATCACCTTCGGGGCGCGGCGTGCCTTGCGGCGCTAAAATATATGTCGCCCCTGCGTTTATTGCCGCGTCAATATAATCGCGTCCATCATGCGCTGCCCCCGGCAAGGCCGCGAATATCGCGCCTGCTTTAACCGCGCGGCTATCATTGGTAATCATGCTATAAGGGGATAAATCTATCATGGTTTAATGCTTGCCCCCTTTTAAAGAAATATAACGGTTGAGGCCTTCTGCAGGGTCTTTGCGCTCAGACGCATCCTTACTGCTAATCCCAACCATAGGCGCCATTGCTTCGATGATTGCGCCGACTGCAGGCGCTGCAACCCAGCCCGCCGTGGCATAACCAAATGTGCGCGCTTGCCCTTTGGGTTCATCAACCATAACAAACACAGCATAACGCGGCGCATCTATGGGGAAGACCCCCAAAAAAGACGAAATAAGGCGTTTACGGTCATAGCCGCGCCCTGTTTTTGATGGTTTTTCCGCCGTTCCCGTTTTACCGCCAATCAGCAGACCTTCAACATCGGCTGAACCGCCTGTACCATGCGTTACTACAAGGCGCAGCAAAGCGCGCATATTCTGCGCCGTTTTTTCTGACACTACGCGGATATATGTTGGCTCATCTTCAAAAGATTGTGCAATCAAATGCGGCGCGACTAAATTACCGCCATTAACAATTGACGCCGCGGCGCGAATAAGCTGCAACGGACTAACCGCGATGCCATGCCCATAGGCTGTGGTTAAAGTATTAATTTCACGCCATGGATTAGGCACCAAGGGCGAAGCCACTTCTTTTATTTCAAAAGGCGGCGCGTCCATCAGACCCAAATCACGATAAAATGAACGTATATTATCCGTACCCACCATTTCCGCCATCTTGGCTGAACCAATATTCGATGAAACCATAAACACTTCGGGGACTGTCAAAATACGCTTTTCGGCGTGGTAGTCATGGATTTTGAAACGACCGCTTTCAATCGGCTTTCGCGCATCAAAACGGTGGCTCATCTTCACTTTTTTAAATTCAAACAAAGCCGCGGTTGAGAACAGCTTAAACGTTGAGCCAAGCTCATACACGCCTTGAGAGAAACGATTAAACATTTCAGGTGCATTCGGGTTAGGCGGATTATTCGGATCATAATCAGGCAGCGAAACAGCGGCGAGAATATCGCCCGTTTCAACATCCATCACAATGCCTGCGCCAGCTTTGGCCTGAAATGATTTCATCGCCTTGTTAATTTCGCGGTGCAAAACGTGCTGAACGCGGACATCTAAAGTTGTTTTTATTTCTGCCTTTTCGTCTTCGACATCTTGCGCGGTGAATTGCTGAGCGAGCTGCGCGTCAAGTCCGCGTTCAAGCCCCGAAACCCCCTTGCCGTCACGGTTGATCATTCCAACCAAATGAGACGTTAAATTCCCTTGCGGATAAAAGCGGTGATCTTCTTGGCTATAAGCCAGCGCAGGCTCACCAACATCCAAGATGGCTTCTTGTTCTAAAGGCGTGACGCCGCGCTTAATCCACACAAAACGGCGCGGCATATTAAACTTTTTCAATAAATCTTCTGGCGTATATTCAGGGAATATTTTTGCCAGCTTGTCTGCCGCCGCCTGTTTATCAATTAAACGTGCAGGATCAACATAAAGAGAGTCCGTTTTAAGGCTGGTCGCCAAAATCACGCCATTACGGTCGACAATATCACCACGGCGATATTCCGTATCTTGTGTGGCTCCCGTGCGCAGCGAAGCGCCTTTTTCCGTATCAACCGTTGGCAGTGCTTGCAGCACCATGAGGTCGGCAGCGCGTAGCCCCATAAATGCAAAACCCACAATCGCGATAGTTTGAAACAGCACCAAACGCCCGCGCATCACCCGCAAGGCATGATCGCGATTATCACCAACGCGAATGCGCTGCTTACGAAAACGCAAATCTAAACCGTTCATTGTGCGCCTCCATCATTTTGTGCTGAACTTTCATAATGTATCGGCGTTGATTTTGTTGATTGTGGCGCAGAATCTTCACCATGTTGCATGGCGCGCGCAAGTGGACGAGACGGTGTCAAAGGCTCAGGAATTTCTTCAACACGCCCTGTGACTTTTTCAATAGAGAGCTGATCAAAGTCTAAAACTTTACGCGCGGCGGCCTCTAAACGGTCAGGGCGGTTAAGATACGACCACTCCGCTTTAAGGACTCGTTTATTTTCTTTGAATTGCTGCAAAGTATATTGTTTTTCAGCGAGTAGTTTCTCCTTACGCTGCACAGCCTGCGAAACTTGATAAAGCGTCATCGCTGAAATACCAAACAAAGCCACTAGAAAGATAAAAAAGACGCGCCTTAAACTCATCACACACCCTCCTTCTTATAATATGGCTCAGCCGTTCGCACAGCGCAGCGCAATTTAGCTGAGCGTGAACGCGGATTGATGCGTGTTTCTTCATCACTTGCAAGCACAGCTTTTTTACTTTTTAACGCCAATAACGGCTTTGGCTGATTTGCATCATGTGCTTCTGGCAAGTAACGTGAAACGGAGCGCTGCAAATCAGCCTGCGCGCGCATAAAGTTTTTAACAATGCGATCTTCAAGCGAATGAAAGGTTACAACAACTAAACGCCCTTCTGGCTTCAAAAGTTTTAACGCCGCCTCCATACCGCGTTCAAGTTCACCAAGCTCGTCATTCACCGCGATGCGCAGCGCCTGAAAAGTCCGTGCAGCGCGGTCCGATTTATCTTTTTTAGAATATGGCACGGCGCTGCGGACAATATCAGCAAGGCGCGCAGTGGTCGTAATAGGCTCTTCAGACCGCCCGATTGCAATGGCGCGGGCAACGCGGCGCGAATGGCGCTCTTCGCCATATTTATAAATAATATTTGCAAGCGCATCTTGTTCTGTTTCACGCACCATATCCGCAGCGCTTGGCAGGTCGGAGCTTGCCCCTTCCATACGCATATCAAGCGGCCCGTCTTTCGCATAAGAAAAACCGCGCTCTGCCAAATCAAGCTGCATAGACGACACACCAATATCAAGCACCACACCGTCCAAAGCAGGCACATCTAGCAGCTTATCCATATCGCCAAAGCAGCCTTTGCGCAGGGTCAAACGTCCATTATATTCACCGAGCCAAGGGGCAGCCATTTCATGTGCCATCGGGTCACGATCAACACCGATAACCTGACAATTGGCCGCATCCGCAATGGCGCGCGAATAGCCGCCTGCGCCAAATGTACCATCAAGATACACACCGCCATCCTCTGGCGCGAGCGCCGTGAGAACCTCTGGCAGCATTACAGGGATATGCGGACGATCAGGACTGCTCATTTAACACCTCCCCATATATGCATTGCCGCATGCGCCCGTATTTACGGCAGGCACAGCATCAAACATATAAAGATTCGCGAAGAGAAGCAGCGCCATGAACAGACGACCTTTCTTGTAGGTTTAGATATTTATGGTATCAAATTTATAGGCAGGACGTCGAATTTGGGAATTGCGACGCGTATATATATTGGATAGCACGATTTACGCCATTCGCAAAAATTTATGCGAATCGGTTAAAAGAAAAGGCGGGGATAAATACGGAACTTGTTTTTTTAAGCCGTTCGCCATAGACTCTATATAGTGCGTTTTTTCAATTCTTTTTACAGGCAAACCACATGGAAGATATCTGGCAACAAGCCCTTGAAAGCATTAATGCTTTCGGCGACACAAACAAGCGAACATATGTCGTTTATTTATTAAGCGCCCTCGCCCTCGCCCTTGGCGTATATTTGTTTGCACGCAACAAAGCGATGATTGGCGATGCCGCTGACAAGCCAAAATCGCTCAAAAATTTTTTTCATTACGTCTTCCCTAAGGATGTTTATCTGCACAAATCATCTAAGCAAGACTACATATTCTTTCTCGCCAACGGCCTTATTCATTACGGCATAATCGCAAGTTACGTGCTCGCCGCACCATTTTTTGTCTTCCTATCCCTCGCCATATTAAGTACGAATTTTGGCAGCGGCGATACCGCCCTGCAAGCACCGAACACTTTGCAGCTTGCTGTGCTAACTTTATGCTTCGCTTTACTTTATGATTTTGGCGCATTTTTTATGCACTGGCTGATGCATCGCATTCCTTTTTTATGGTGCTTTCACAAAGTACACCATAGTGCCGAGCGCCTGAACCCCATGACATTATACCGCATGCACCCCGTTGATTTACTCCTAACGGGCCTTGTCATCGCGATTTGTACAGGCGTAGGGATGAGCTTGTTTATCTATTTCTGGCGCATTGATATTAGCTACTATGAGCTACTTGGCATTAACGGCGTATTTTTCGTTTTTTATATTTTGGGCTATAATCTGAGGCATTCTCATATTTGGCTGCCCTATCCTGCATGGCTTAGCCGCATACTCATCAGCCCCGCGCAGCACCAAATCCACCACAGCGCAGAGCGCCACCACTGGGATAAAAACATGGGGCTTATTTTCGCGTTTTGGGATTGGGGCTTTCGCACATTATATGTCCCTAAAAAAGACGAGCCGCATTTCACTTACGGCATAAATAAAAAAGAACCCAACCCCTATAACAGCGTATCCAGCATGTTCGTTAAACCCTTCATTGAAGCTTGGGAAGTTAGCTGCAAAGGCATGAGCAAGCTGCGCGCAAGCATACAGCTTGCAATATTGCTCGTCGTATTAGGCGCAATATATTATGTGCTGTTTACCGCGCAAAGCTTTCAATCCATGCCTAAGACGCTGCATTTAGAAGACCTCACATGGTCGGAAGCAGCCGCCGCCATGCATAAAGGATATGATAAAATTATTATCCCGACAGGCGGGGTTGAACAAAATGGCCGCCATGTCATTTTAGGCAAACATAACTATGTAGTTAAAGCGGCAAGCGAACGCATTGCCAAAAGCATCGGAGGCACACTTGTAGCGCCCGTTATCAGCTATGTCCCTGAAGAAGTTCACATGAGTTACCCTGGAACAATCAGCGTGAGCGAAGACACCTTTTCTGCCATATTAGAGGACGCTGCGCGTAGCCTAAAACGCCACGGCTTTAAATATATATTCCTTATTGGCGACAGCCATGGCAACCAAGAGCCACAAGCCGATGTTGCCGAAAAGCTGAACCTCGAATGGTTTGGCGAAGGCGCAATTGTTGCTAGCATTTCTGATTATTACGATAAAAATGGTCAAATCACGTGGTTAGAAGATAAGGGCTACTCTATGCGCGAAATTGGCGGCCATGCCGGCATTCGTGACACATCAGAAATTTTAGCTGTGCACCCAAAAGGTTATCGCAGGTCGCCCTTCACACCCTCAGGCTTTACAGGCGGTGACCATAATGGCAAATACAAATCCGCAAGCAAGAAAAAAGGCGAAAAGATGATCCAATTAAAAGTCGATGCTGCAACAAAGCAAATCAGCGCCATATTAAACAAGGCACAATCCGCCAATGATGAATAACGCCGCAATTACATCCACACCAACAAATATACCCAGCGCTGCGCCGCATATAATTTATGGCACGCATTATAGCGCTGCAAAAAGTAAACGGCTGATCATTAACATACATGGTCTAACCCATAGCCAGTGGGGGTATTTACAGCTTAACAGCGTCATCCCCTTTACGGGCGCAGGTTACGATGTTTTCAATTTCAGTTTTTATGACCGCTTGCCAAAATCACGCCGCCTGAGCGCATCAACACTCAGCACACATCAGGACGATTTATCGCGCGTTATTAACCACTTTAAAGATGAATATGATTCACTTTACCTGACCGCCCATAGCCTTGGCGGCCTTGTATCACTCATCCTGAACCCGCAAGAAATTCAAGCAATCAGCCTTTGGGACCCCGCTTTTGATGTGACGCATTTTTGGAGCGCCGTGAAATGCCTTACACCGCTACAGGAAAAAGATGCCTTCATCCTTGATTACGGCGCAGAATTTGTGATTGGGCGCGCGATGGTCGATGAAATCGCGCTCTACCCCGACAAAGCCTGCCTTGCCCTCGCCGAAGCGTTCAGCACTCCCGCACAGCTTATCATCCCAGAGATGAGCATTTTCATGGCAAGCCCGCATACATCCCCTCTCAATTATAAGCGCGCATTTCCAGCCCCAGCAGAGCATATTACGATAGCAGCCACGGACCACTGCTTTTACGGCACAGGTAAAGACCTTGAATTATTCCAAAACACACTTAATTGGTTTAATAGATTTTCTTGAATAATATTATTCTCGCTATTCTTAACCACTTGTTTTCGTGGTATAGTCTAGCAGCTTTTTATGTAGCAGCGCAGCGCTCCTGCGTTAATTGATTTTTAAGAGTATTCTCATACAATTTCTTGCCCAACGCACAACCACATAAGGACCAACAGACAATGACAAAATCAGGACATGACAGCCTCGGCACCAAGAAAACCCTTGATGTAAACGGCAAATCCTACACTTATTTCTCGCTTAAAGACGCTGAAAAAACTTTGGGCGATGTTTCTAAACTGCCTTACACATTAAAGGTGCTTTTAGAAAATCTGTTGCGTTTTGAAGATGGTCGCTCCGTCAAGGTTGAGGATGTAAAGGCTGTGGCAGAGTGGTTAAAAGAAAAGAAATCAAGCCATGAGATTGCATTCCGCCCTGCGCGCGTATTAATGCAAGACTTTACCGGCGTTCCTGCCGTGGTTGATTTGGCAGCGATGCGTGAAGCAATGGTCAGCCTTGGCGGCGACCCACAAAAAATCAACCCGCTTTCCGCTGTTGATTTGGTGATTGACCATTCGGTGATGGTTGATGAATTTGGCTCTGCGGAATCCTTTAAAGAGAATGTTGAACGCGAATTTGAACGTAACAAAGAACGTTATGAGTTCTTGCGTTGGGGACAATCTGCTTTTAAAAACTTCCGCGTTGTACCGCCGGGCACTGGCATTTGTCACCAAGTCAATGTTGAATATCTCGCCAAAACAGTATGGAGCGAGAAAGACGACGTCACGGGCGAATTACTGGCTTATCCCGACACATTAGTTGGCACAGATTCCCACACAACAATGGTAAACGGCCTTGCGGTTCTTGGTTGGGGCGTTGGCGGCATTGAAGCTGAGGCCGCAATGCTTGGCCAGCCAATTTCCATGCTTATCCCTGAAGTTGTTGGCTTTGAAATGACAGGCGCAATGGCAGAAGGCATCACAGCAACTGACCTTGTGCTAACAGTCGTCCAAATGCTGCGTGAGCGCGGCGTTGTTGGTAAATTTGTTGAATTTTATGGCGACGGGCTAGACCATCTAACCCTTGCTGACCGTGCAACAATTTCAAACATGGCCCCTGAATATGGCGCAACATGCGGCTTCTTCCCGATTGATGACGAAGCGCTGCGCTACCTTAAATTCACAGGGCGCGATGATGATACGGTCGCGCTTGTCGAAGCTTATGCCAAAGAACAAGGACTATGGCGTACCAAAGGCCACACAGCAGAATACACAGATACGCTGCATCTTGATATCAGCACTGTTGTGCCAACAATATCAGGACCGAAGCGCCCGCAAGATAAAATTTTGCTGACGAACGGCAAACAAGATTTTGCAAGACTTGTTCCTGAAGAAAAATCTGTTCCAGTTGAAGGCACTGATTACACATTGGATAATGGCGACGTTGTGATTGCAGCGATTACCAGCTGTACCAACACATCAAACCCATTTGTACTGGTCGCAGCTGGCCTCGTGGCACGCAAAGCACATGCGCTAGGCATGAAAGTAAAGCCTTGGGTTAAAACATCGCTTGCACCGGGCTCCCAAGTTGTAACCGATTATTTGGAAAAAGCAGGACTGCAAGATGACCTTGACGCGCTTGGCTTTAACCTCGTTGGTTATGGCTGTACGACATGTATTGGTAATTCAGGCCCTCTTCCTGACCCCATTGCCGCCGCGGTAGAAAAAGGCGATTTAAACGTTACTTCCGTCCTTTCTGGTAACCGTAACTTTGAAGGCCGCATCAGCCCACATGTCAAATCAAACTACCTCGCCTCTCCACCGCTTGTCGTTGCCTATGCGTTGGCAGGGTCGATGCGGGTTGACATTTCATCTGAGCCACTTGGTCAAGATAAAGACGGCAATGACATTTACCTTAAAGATGTTTGGCCGACCAATGAAGAAGTCCGCAAAATGGTCGATACATTCCTGACCCCTGAAATGTTCAAAGAGCGCTACGCTGATGTCTTCCTCGGCCCAGAACAATGGCAAGCACTTGGCGCAGACGATGCAGGCGAAACATATGATTGGAACAGTGCTTCAACATATGTGAAAAATCCGCCTTTCTTTGAAGATATTTCAAATGATGTTGGCCTTGTCGCGCCGATTGAAAATGCGCGCGTCCTTGCCGTATTAGGCGACAGCGTAACAACTGACCACATATCCCCTGCTGGCGCAATTAAGAAAGACGCGCCTGCTGGCTCATATTTGGACAATCACCAAGTGCCTGTGCGTGACTTTAATTCTTACGGCTCACGCCGTGGCAATCACGAAGTAATGATGCGCGGCACATTTGCCAATATTCGTATTCGCAATGAAATGCTGGATGGTAAAGAAGGTGGCTATACCTTGCACATGCCAGGCGGCGCTGAAATGAGCATATATGACGCAGCAATGGCGTATAAGGCTGAGAACACCCCACTCGTCGTGTTTGGCGGCAAAGAGTATGGTACAGGCTCCTCACGTGATTGGGCAGCAAAAGGCACACGCCTTCTTGGCGTTAAGGCCGTTATCGTCGAAAGCTTTGAGCGTATTCACCGTTCAAACCTTGTTGGCATGGGCGTATTGCCGCTGCAATTCACAAAAGGTGAAACGCGTGAAACCTATAAGCTTGATGGCAGTGAAGTGATTAGCATTACAGGTACAGCAGACCTAAGCCCCGGATCTGCACTGACCATGACCATCACGTACAAAGACGGCAGCACGGCAAAAGCCGAACTTCTGTGCCGTATTGATACGCTTGATGAGCTTGATTATTACAAAAATGGTGGCATTTTACACTATGTTCTACGCAACCTCGCAAAGTCAGCCTAACGCCAAGCACACAAATAAATGAATAAGCGGCCTAGAGTTTTATATTCTAGGCCGTTTTTAATTGAAAATTAATGTTGATACTGTTAAATATGTCAATGAATCAAAAACAGTTAAGGTGTGAATAATGAGCGAGCTCAGTAATTTAAAGATAATTAATAGCACAGATAAAGACGATATTTTCCAAGGCATCGCTGAAACGGGCGCAAGCAGCCTTTCTGCCACTAACGGCACATATGTCGCGCCCCAGAAATTCGTTGCGCCGACAACGCTTGCTGGATTTCAGTACACGCGTGATAACGGCGTAGCGCCGCGCGAAGCATTCATCATTGCCGTGAATTCCGATAAGAGCATGGCAGATATTAAAACTGAAAAAGCAAAATTAGGCGAAGATATTGGCGAGATTGAAGACCAAGAATCCCGCGCGCGTAAAGTCGCCGAGCCGCTAGCACGCCAGTTTCCTGAGCATAATGTTGTTGCCATTTTCTATGATGAAGGCACACCGACAGAATTATACGAATTTTTAGAAAGCAACACACCGCTTCAACTCAACGCATTGTTTAAATTCGGCTATGGCACAAACCCTGAAGCCGGTGACATTGAAGGCGCGAACTGCTTTGAAAAAGTCTACGCCTTCCCCTTCCCCAATGATGCAAAACCTTTATGTGATAATTTGACTGGGCGCGGCGCAAACCGTGATAATTACACTGTAAAAAAACTCACAGATGAAAAATGCGCCAATGGTCAGCCATATATGAACACTGACAACCAAGTGTTATTTGACCTAGAAGAGGGCGAAGACAGCCTTAATGCCTTTGCACCGAGCGCGAATGAAAACGCACCACAGCAAGAACAGCCGAAAAAAACATGGCTACAAAAACTTGGCCTTGGCAGCTAAATCATTAAAAACAGTGAGGTTGAGATTTTAAGAAAAATCAAAGCCGATAGTATCACACCAGTTAGGGCGCTTTTGATTAAGCGCCTTTTCTTTGCGCTGTGCATCATGCAATTCATGGAAAAGCACTTTGATGTTCTGATATTCAAAATCAACATCGCCGCCGTGAATGATTGAACGGTTTTTGTCACCGATATAGGCGGTTAATGCGCCCATTTCACGCGCGCATGCAAGATGCGCTTTATCATCACCAATAACCAACACAGATGATAAGTCATCACCATCTTCGTAGCCGAGGTAACGCAATGCAGGCGCATAAGCTTCTGTGCTTGTTTTATTGGCAAAATCGACGTCTTCATGCGCAAAGATACTTTCACGCTTATGAATGTTTCTTAAGCCTGTAACACGGTAAAATTCTTGTGCCATATCAGCGCTTAACTTGGTCACAGTAGCAAAAGCAATGCCCTCTTGCAGGCGCTCTGTTGCTTTAAATAGTTTTGAATCGTGCTTAATATGCTTCACTGGCATGCCCATAACATTATTATGCAGCTTGTTGTAGATACTACGCTGCAATGAATGTTCAGAGACACCGAGCGCTTCAGAGAACGCCTTAACAGGGCTTATGCGTTGCGCGTTGTATTCCGCATAAGCATCAATGATATTGGGGTAAATATTATTATGGTCTTTTTCTTTGACCGCGCCAGTAACCGCGTGCTCGAAATGCCTTTGGATATTCTCTGTAATTTTATATTGCGTGCCTTGGATACCGAGTATCACTGCGCGCACTTGCGCTAATTTTCTCATGTTACAACCCTCTTATATCGTATCTTTGTAATATATTTTATGACAAAAATCAAGGGTTGTTTATGGCAAACCGGGTTTCGTGGGTGCGCCATATTGCGCTACACGCTTTTCACTATAGGGATAATTCTTAATTTCTTTCGCCGCTTCAAAGCCAAATACTTGGCAGAATGCGCCGCGGACATGCTGCTCTAAATGTGTATTATTTAACGCCGCCTGTTGATGTAAGAACGCTTCGTGCAGTGCTTCACCCTTCGCATTTTCATGACGGATATTGATACGGTTTTCGTTCAAAACGATTTTTAGCCCCTCTAAGTCAGGGCGAGAGAATACGGTTTGATCCGCTGCACTGGCTTCAAAACCGAGATGTAATAATTTATCGTGAATATTTGGCGCTTGCGTTATGGCTTGGTCATTTTCGCTCATTATACATCCCCTGTTTTTTATTTTATGGTGAGCTAGTTAAACATAGCGTCCATAGATGATGCAAAATAAAGCGATAAGACGCTGTAAAATTATGATAAAATGGATTTACAGGCTCAGGTCAATAGGACTTAAGAACACATCGCAAAAGCGCAGTCGCGCGGGTTGGTGGGGCTTTATTTTATCAAGTTCATCATAAAAGGATTGCGGCAATATACGCCCCGCATCAATGTAATCAATATATTCCTGATCGCCATATTCAAATGGGAAGCTGCTGACGCTAATTTGCCCTTTAAGGTCGGTGCGGCGCAGCGCCCCTATTGGCTGCCCTGCGGCATGATTAAACCGTGCCAGCACACTATAGCTACCAATACCGTTTAAATTAGGTTTTAGTTCTGGCCCCGTAGAATAAAAAACGCGGCTTTCTTCGGCTTTGCCCGCAAGGTTATTAAAAGCAATACTGACCGCGCTCATCCCCGAATGCGCCCCGAAGCGATCAGGATGCACCATTTCAATGATTGGCCCATCCGCGCGGCCTTCGATCACCGCCAAGGGCGATTTAACTTTACGGTGTTCGCCCGTTTGTAAAAATTTATAGGAGAAATCTTCGACCGCCAAATAAGCGCCCGCGCAAATACCGAAAAAATGCATACCTTGGTGAATACGGTTTTTCAGGTAATCAAAACCATCTTGCTGTAATTGGTCGCGGTAAGCAGAGCTTCCCGATGGCGTACCGGGCAAGAAGAAAGCAAGCGTATCATCATTGGGGTATTTACGTGCGCGAACATCAGCGCCATTAGCCTGAATAATCTCAACATTATCGCCCTTGTATCTTTCATTAAGAAAGTATATCAAGGCCTGGGTGGACGCCATGGCATCTTGGTAAACGATAATATTTTTCATGAGAACATGCTTCCTGTTTAAAAGCGTTCTCAAACCCGATTTATTTTTATAGTTGTAAAGTGCCTGTCACTGCGCTGAGTTTTGCCTTCGCAATCACCAATGCATTTTCCACGCGCTGCTTGTCATGTGCGCCTTGCACCATGCCAAGATCTTCTTTTAGGTTTGAGATATTTTGTTCAAGCTCTTCTTTATTCAAATCGTCAACAGCAATTGCTTCTTCTGCAAGTACTGTGCAATTTTCAGCTGAAATATCAGCAAAGCCGCCTGCAACGAATATTTTTTGCACATCGCCACCAGTCGTTTTCTGAATGCTGACAACGCCAGGGCGCACAGATACAACAAAAGGTGAATGGCCCTTAAGCACACCAAGGTCACCTTCTTCACCGGGGACAACAACCTGCATTGCAGGCTCATCCATGAGGATCTTCTCTGGTGAAACAAGTTTAAAGCTAAATGTTTTGTCTGCTGCTGCTTCTGTCATTTTCTTACTTTCACAAATCTAATTTTTGTATATATGCGTCATGGCTATATCGTCTGCGGTTAGGCGTCGATGTTTGACCATCTATTGTCCAAATTAATACGCCAGTAATCGCGATAAACACCCGCTTCAAATCACCATTATCTACGGTTTTTGTAAAGAAGCGCCCAGATGAGTTCTTATCTTCAGAGTAACCCTCTTCGATAAAATGCTGCCTAAGCGTTTCTTTAGCGGATGTTTTATCTGCCATAATTTATGCAGCTTCAGCAGCCATTTTCTTGGCTTTTTCAACTGCTTCTTCAATTGTACCGACCATGTAGAAGGCAGATTCTGGAAGGTGGTCATATTCACCTTCGATAATGCCTTTAAAGCCTTTAATTGTATCAGCAAGGTCAACAAACACACCTGGAGAACCTGTGAATACTTCCGCAACGTGGAATGGCTGAGAAAGGAAACGCTGGATCTTACGTGCGCGTGCAACGGTCATTTTGTCTTCTTCAGAAAGCTCATCCATACCAAGAATAGCAATAATATCTTGCAATGCTTTATATGTCTGAAGTGTCTTCTGAACGCCCATCGCGACATCGTAATGCTCCTGCCCAACTACGCGTGGATCAAGAATACGTGATGACGAATCAAGTGGGTCAACGGCTGGGTAAATACCAAGCTCTGCAATTTGACGCGAAAGAACTGTTGTCGCGTCCAAGTGAGAGAATGTTGTTGCAGGTGCAGGGTCAGTCAAATCATCGGCAGGAACGTAAACGGCCTGAACAGATGTAATCGAACCTTTATTTGTTGAAGTAATACGTTCCTGAAGCGCGCCCATATCAGTTGAAAGTGTTGGCTGGTAACCAACGGCTGATGGGATACGACCAAGAAGCGCAGACACTTCAGCGCCGGCCTGTGTGAAACGGAAAACGTTATCCATGAAGAAAAGAACGTCTTGGTTTTTCTCGTCACGGAAATATTCCGCCATAGTCAAACCAGAAAGCGCAACACGTGCACGTGCACCTGGTGGCTCATTCATCTGACCGTAAACAAGCGCCGCTTTAGAACCTTCCGCGCCACCTTCTTTGATAACGCCTGATTCCATCATCTCGTGGTAAAGGTCATTACCTTCACGTGTACGCTCACCAACACCAGCAAAAACTGATACGCCGCCATGGCCTTTTGCAATGTTGTTAATTAATTCCATGATTGTTACTGTTTTACCAACGCCCGCGCCGCCAAACAGACCAATTTTACCGCCTTTAGCGTATGGGCCGAGAAGGTCAACAACTTTAATACCTGTTACAAGCTGTTCAGTTTCTGTTGCTTGCTCAGAAAACGCAGGTGCTTCACGGTGAATCCCCCATTTTTCAGTTGTTTTTGATGGGCCAAGCTCATCAATTGTTTCGCCTGTTACGTTGTAAATACGGCCAAGTGTGCCTTCACCAACGGGAACTTCAATTGCTGCGCCAGTGCCAACAACTTCAGCGCCGCGAACGAGGCCTTCTGTTGCATCCATCGCAATAGTACGCACTGTGTTTTCGCCCAAATGCTGTGCGACTTCCAAAACCAATTTCTTGCCTTGGTTTTCTGTTTCCAATGCATCCAAAATCGCAGGAATGTTACCATCCGCGAATTCAACGTCAACAACAGCGCCGAGTACCTGTTGAATTTTACCTTTAGCTTGTGCCATTTTCACTTCTTCCTTTTCCGAAAAAACTCAATAATTTCGTGTTTACTTCTATTAACTTTATTAAACCGCTTCCGCGCCTGAGATAATCTCAATCAATTCACGTGTAATATGCGCCTGACGTGCACGGTTATACTGGATAGAGAGATCGTTGATCATATCCCCAGCATTACGCGTTGCATTATCCATCGCAGTCATACGCGCGGCCTGTTCACCAGCAGCGCTATCAAGCAATGCACGGAACAATTGAACACCGAGGTTACGCGGTAGTAACTTGCCCAAAATAACGCTTTCTTCTGGCTCAAAGCCATAAGGCGCGATTGGGCCAGATTTTTCTTCTTTCGCATCGCTCACTTCACCAGCAACTTCTGGCAACTTAAACGGAATAAGCTGCTGCGCTGATGGTGTCTGGGTGAGAACGCTCTTAAATTCGTTATACATTAATGTGCAAACGTCAAAGTTCTCATCTGCAAAGTTTTGCAGTACAAAATCTGTAATCTCACGCGCTGAAGCAAAATCAACACGGCCTTTTTGACCAATACCTGTATAGGTTTTGATAATCAGATTTGTATGTTGTAACTTCAGAATGTCGAAAACTTTACGTCCCGCGCAGATGATTTTTACATCTTTGCCGGCTTTTTGAAGTTCCGCGACTTCTTTTTTCACGCGGCGTGCTAAGTTACCATTGAAACCGCCACACAGACCGCGATCAGAAGACACAACGATCAATAAATGTGTGTTTTCAGCGCCCGTACCGACCAAAAGTTTTGGCCCTGCAAAATCTGCCGGTAAGCTAGTCGCAACGCGTGCAAGCATTTCAGACATCGCCACCGCATATGGCTGCGATGCCTCCGCTTGGGACTGCGCTTTTTTCAATTTAGATGCCGCAACCATTTTCATCGCCGAAGTTATTTTCTTCGTTGATTTAACAGAGGTAATGCGGTCTCTATAATCTTTCAAACTTGGCATTTTTTTTCCCTTTAATTAGAAAACTTTACAAAAGAAGATCCATCAAAGCAGCTTAAAATTAAGCTGCTTTTTTGTTTGGATCAGCATAGCCTTTGTTAAAGCTTTCCAAGAATGCAACCAAATCAGCTTTTACGCCATCAGTGAGTTTTTGCTCGCTGCTGATTGTCTCAAGAATCTTGGTGCCATTAGCACGCAAATCTGCAAGAAGCTTCGCTTCATAATCAGATACGGATGCTGTTTCAATGCCATCAAGGTAACCATTTGTACCAGCGAAGATAACAGCTACTTGCTCTTCCACTTTAAGCGGAGAGTATTGTGGCTGTTTCAAAAGCTGTGTCAAGCGTGCGCCGCGCGCAAGAAGTTTTTGCGTTGAAGCATCAAGGTCAGATGCGAACTGCGCGAATGCTTCCATTTCACGATATTGTGCAAGTTCCAGTTTAATTGTACCCGCAACCTGTTTCATGGCTTTGATCTGCGCCGCAGAACCAACACGAGAAACTGATAGACCAACGTTAATCGCTGGGCGAATACCTTTATAGAACAAGTCAGTTTCCAAGAAAATCTGACCATCTGTAATAGAGATCACGTTTGTTGGAATATACGCCGAAACGTCACCTGCTTGTGTTTCAATGATTGGAAGCGCTGTCATAGAACCACCGCCCATTTCATCACTCATTTTCGCAGAGCGTTCAAGCAAACGTGAGTGAATGTAGAATACGTCACCTGGGTAAGCTTCACGGCCTGGTGGACGACGAAGAAGAAGCGACATTTGACGGTAAGCAACAGCTTGCTTAGACAAATCATCATAAACGTTAAGTGAGTGTAGGCCGTTATCACGGAACCATTCACCCATCGCAGCGCCCGCATAAGGCGCTAAGAATTGCATTGGCGCAGGGTCAGATGCAGTTGCGGCAACAACGATTGAATATTCCATTGCGCCTTTATCTTCAAGTTCCTTAACAAGCTGCGCCACTGTTGAGCGTTTTTGACCAATCGCAACATAGATACAATAAAGGTGTTTTTTCTCATCAGGATCTTGGTTGATTGACTTTTGGTTCAAAATTGTATCAATCGCGACGGCTGTTTTGCCCGTTTGACGGTCACCAATAATCAGTTCGCGCTGACCACGGCCAACAGGCACAAGCGCATCAACCGCTTTTAGGCCAGTTTGCATTGGCTCATGTACAGATTTACGCGGGATAATGCCAGGGGCTTTAACTTCAACAAGGCGCATCTCTTTTGCTTTAAGCGGGCCTTTGCCATCAATTGGGTTACCAAGCGCATCAACAACGCGACCAAGCATTTCGCGACCAACTGGAACCTGAACGATCTCACCAGTACGCTTAACAATGTCGCCTTCTTTAATCGCGCGGTCAGAACCGAAGATCACGACACCAACGGAGTCAACCTCAAGGTTCAACACCATGCCTTTAGTACCGCCAGGGAACTCTACCATTTCACCGGCTTGCACCTGATCAAGGCCATAAACACGGGCAACGCCATCACCAACGGAGACAACTTGACCAATTTCTGCAACATCAGCTTGCGCGCCAAATTCTGCAATCTGCTTTTTTAGGATATCTGAAATTTCAGCTGAACGGATTTCCATTAAACGACCTCTTTTTTACTGGATAAATTTTGATTTGCTACATTGTCTTCATTGTTTGAAGCGCTACTCATTTTGATTTTCAACATTTCGAGTTTACGCTTCACAGAACTGTCAAACATTTTAGACCCTACAGTAACAACCATACCGCCTAAAAGATCTTGGTTCACACTAACGTCTACCGCAACCGCTTTGCCTATTGACTTAGACAATGATTTTTCGAGCGCGGTAATTTGTGTTTTTGTTAAATCTTGTGCAACTTCTACGCTGGCGCTTACCTTGCCTTGCATATCAGCAAGGCGTGCCTGCACTGCACCAAGAATATCTTCAAGCGCATCTAAGCGCCCATTATGCGCAAGAACACCGAAAAAATTCGTTGTGATTTTGTGGAATTTTGCTTTCTTTGCAATTTCTTGCATCGCCTTGTCTTGTGCTTCGCCTTTATATAAAGGTGATGTCACTAAGGTTTTAAGATCCGCGCTATCTGCGAGCATAGCAAGCAGTTCGAGGGAATCTTTTTCAACGGCGTCGAGCGCTTTGGCGTCTTGTGCGGCTTCAATCAAAGCCTTGGCATAACGCTGCGCTACTAAAGAGTAAGAAGAACCAATTTGAGGCAATGCTTCAATCCTCTGCTTGCTATATATAAATGGGTTACATAAGCCAGCCTATTCCTTAAGAATCCTCTGACAACAATATTTGCGCTCACAGTTAGCACAGCTTTTCAGATTGTTCAAGTAGAGAATACGCAAAAACGCACACTAATCATCAGGGTTTTCACCTTCCGGCGCTTTTCTTTCATCGCCAGCGTTTCTTTTATGCTTAATTTGGTGCTTCAGTTTCTTAAACCACCAGCGCAGCAAGAGTATAAGCAGCAGCACCAAAAAAGGGACAAGCAGTAAGAATGGCCCCAGAAAATTGCCCATGATAATTAAACCGGGTCCGACATAAGCCTGCGCCGCCGCGCTTGACACTGCGAGCATTAACAAGGCCAATCCAAACTTTAAAGTGGCTTTCTTCATGGTACGTCCCTTTGCAAAAGATCATTTAGGAATGGCAGCGCCGCAGGATTTATTTTTTCTGCGCTGGTAATAACAGGGTTATATGAAACGCCATCTTCACGCTTACGTTCGTGCAAATAATACTCCATGACGATCTCCCCTGCGCTATCGACTTCCAAAAGTCGCGCCTTATTAGGAACGACCGTAAAAGTGTTACCGTTATCTAGGCGCTGCTGAAAGCCCCAAAATTCGCTTTCGAATGGCGCTTTTTTGCTGCCGACATATTGCCATTCCACGCCAAGGCTTTCTGGATCAAACTCAACAAGGCGCGAATACCCCTCCGCCCCCATATGGCCTTGGTTATCATAGAGCAGCAAATGCCCATTGGGCAGCACATCAATATCATGCGGCATATGAACAGGCATCTGCCCCGCCCATTTTATGGCTTTCTGAACAGGGTCAATCACGACCAATGTGTCAATATTACGAATAAGAGCTAAAATATCACCTGCCGCCATGTAAGAGGCTGTATTCACCCCCGCCTCAACAATATCAAGCGCATTTAAATGCGTATAGTCGCCCTTACCTTCGTCATATATATAGGGCATTATGTCTTTGTAATCAGATTGGCGCAGCATATCCACAACGGGGTATTGGTCGATAATCTCACCCGTCTGATTTAATTTCACGATTGTATCTTGCAAATATGGTGCCTCAAACATGACTTTTTCATCAAAGCGCCCTTCATCAGAATCTCTAATAATATTATGGCGCAGCGCGTAGATGTTTCCCGCCTTATCAACATGCAAATCATTATAATAATTACCTTCTTGCGCCCAAATCACCTGAGAGTCCTTATCCATCATCACAAGCCCTGCTCCCCATGGCGTTGTGCCGTAAAGGCTAACAATCACCGCAATGCGCCCATCAGGAAAAACATGAAAGTCCCGCAGTGTAAAATAATCAAACGGGACTTTCTTACGCGCATTGACGTGCGACTGGTCAGGCCAAAGCGCGGCAACATCTAATGTCCATTTATGAAGCTCATCACCCGCAGGCGAAAGCAAATGTGCAGATGTATCAGCCGTAGATGTATAGACAATCGGGCGCTGCATGGCTTTTTGCGTATCATTTATGACCATGCCTTGCGGCAAGCCGTCTTCTTCGTACCAGCGCCAGTCATTGTTAATCGCCTCAATATCCACTATCGACTTGAAGTAACCGCCATAGGCGCCAACAACAGGAGCGACAAAATGATAAGGAAATATTCTTAGCTGCGCACTGGCAAAGCCATAGACAAAGACAAAAATAACGCATAAAAATTTCAAGGCAAAAACAAGGTCTTTATACATAGGGCTCTCATTGCTTATTATGCTCTCAAGATACCCCATATCAATAGACTACTAAAGAGAAAATTTTAAGAGCCGTTCTTGCGCAAGCTTCTTCATTTGCAAAAGAGTTTAAAATCGCATATAATGTTTCCATAAACTATGGGGCGCGCATATTGAGTAAAAATCCAGATTACAAACCAGAGCGATTATTCTATGATTTACGGCAGCTGCAAAGTTACTGCGAATCTAGCCGCGCATATGCACAAAATAGCAGCCAGAGCGAAAAGGAAAATTTCTATAGCAGCTTAGAGCTGCGCCTACGCGAAATGATTAAAAACGGCGAAACACATATTGCAATTGCAGGCAATGAAACAAAATCGCCACTTCACTGTATCAACACTCATCAATTCAGCTTTGTTGAAGCGGGGTTAGCGCAGGCATTTAACGCCCATCATCACAACCCATATGCGCCGAGTAACGCGCCGATCGCAGGGGAATACAGCGTCACACAGATGATCGCCGATACGGATGCATATATCGTGCAAAAAACACAGCTACGCGATTCGCTAGATGAGCAAATGGTGCAAAATATTATCAGTCACGACCTTACACTTAAAAACACATTTCGTGCCAATGTGTTAAGCCTTGCGCAGAGCGGCGAAGACGCAGTGCTTGTTAACTACAAAACAGGGACAAGCGCGGACAAAGCCATCATCGACAAAATCAACATGTTCAGCTTAAATTAAAAGAAACTTTGCGGGTCAATATCAGCGCGTACCGTAATCGTTGATGGAATTTTGACCGATTTAAGCCATGCGCTAATCGCTTTTTGGATATTGAGGTTTTTATCAGCCTGCACCAATAAACGGAAACGGTATTTACCGCGCAGCCTTGCAAGCGGCGCAGGCGCGGGGCCAAAAACATTCACCCCCTCTGCGCGCGGCGCAGCGCGGCCTAATTGATAGGCAAGCTTTTCGGTTTCCGCCTCATCTCGCCCTGCGACAATCACGCCCACTAGGCGCGAAAATGGAGGCATATGCGCAGCTTCGCGTTCAAAACACTCCGCATCTAAAAACGCATCACGGTCACCGCTTGCCAAAGCCTGCAAGACTTTTGATTGCGGAGAATAGCTTTGTAGATATACTGCGCCTTTCACATCTTCACGCCCAGCGCGTCCTGCGACTTGGTGCAGCAATTGATAACAACGTTCAGTGGCGCGCAGATCGCCGCCCGAAAGCCCCAAATCCGCATCAACAACACCGACTGTGGTGAGTTTAGGAAAGTGATGACCTTTGGCGATAATTTGCGTGCCGATGATTAAATCATATTCACCATCGCGAATTTCTTGCAAACGCTCACGCAGGGCATCAGGGTCATCCGAATCATCGCTCGACAAAGTAATCTGGCGATATTCAGGGAATAATACGCCAAGTTCTTCAGCGATGCGTTCCACCCCAGGGCCACAAGCAGCGAAGCTATCTTCATCATTACATTCTGGGCAATTTTTCGGGATAGAACAATAATAACCGCAATGGTGACAATGCAATTTATTGCTGCGGCGGTGTTCAACCAGCCACGCGGTGCAGCGCGGGCATTGCATACGATGCCCGCAACCACGGCATAATGTTAAAGGCGCATAGCCGCGGCGATTGAGAAATAATAAGGCTTGCTCTCCACGTTCAACCGTTTCACGAATGGCGGTGACCAAACTTGGCGCAAGGAAAGCTTGGCGCTCTGGGCGATCTTGTTTGAGATTTAAAATATGGACATCGGGCATACCCGCACTGCCGAAACGCGATTCGAGCGTTAGGTGATGATAACGCCCCTGCCATGCATTATAAATGGTTTCTATTGCCGGCGTGGCAGAGACTAACACCACAGGGCATTGTTCTTTATTTGCACGTAAAATCGCCATATCACGCGCATGATACAAAACGCCGTCTTCTTGCTTATAAGCGGGTTCATGTTCTTCATCGACAATAATCAGGCCGAGCTGGCGGTACGGGAGGAATAAAGCAGAGCGCGCTCCGACAACAACTTTGGTTTTGCCCTCTGCCACGCCGCGCCATGTTTTACGGCGCATCGCGGTGGATAGCGCCGAGTGCCAAAGCGCAGGGCGCGTACCAAAGCGCGCCGCAAAACGATCCAAAAACGCATTGGATAGCGCGATTTCGGGGAGCATCAGAATAATCTGCTTGTCTTCTTTAAGCGCCTGCGCGATCGCTTCAAAATAGACTTCAGTTTTACCGGCGCCCGTGACCCCATCTAACAAGAAGGTTTCAAAATTATCGGCGCTAACGGCTGCGACAAGCTCATCAGCCGCAATGCGCTGACTATCTAAAAGCTCCGCGCCTTTTAATGTCGGGTCTGGTTTTGTGCATGGCGGGATTTCAGGCATTAACAGCGAGCGCAAATATCCGCCATCACCCATGGCTTTGACAACAGATGCGCTGCACCCTGCATCACGCGCAATATCCGCGGCGCGGCGCGGTGTGCCATCTTTAAGGCACTCCAATACCGCTTTGCGCTTTGGCGATAATTTTTGCAGCGAGAATTCTTCTATGTCTGGGGCGAGCTTATAAAGCAGCGTTTCTTTCGGCAATTCAAATGCCGAGGGCGCAGAAAGGCAAAGCTTCAACACCGCCCCTAGCGCGCTTAATGTGTATTTCGCCATAAAATCAATAAAGTCACGCTGCGCCTGCCCCATTGGCGGCAAATCATATTTCTGCGCGATTTCTTTTAGCTTATTGGGGTTGCCGTCATAATCTTGATCGAGGTTCCAGACCACGCCAATGAGCATACGACTACCAAGCGGAACGGCAACGTAATCACCAAGCTGGACATCTATATCCGCAGGAACGCTATAGCTATAGGCCTTATCAATCGGCATCGGCACAAGAACTTGCGCTAAAGACTGGGCAAGTGGAGCGCTTGGCGGCGCGGCAATAGGATCATTTGCAAATAAATCAGACATATGCAACACAGTATAAGCCGACAATCGACAGTGCAAGCGTTTTCAACCTTGCAATATGAAGTCCTTATGGGTAGTCTTCGCAGCAGAATTAAAACCGAGATTTAAACTTAATAATAAGGATGCGCAAAGACATGAAATTCTTCGTAGATACCGCCGAGATAGACGACATTAAAGACATGGCCGCTACTGGCCTATTAGATGGCGTTACAACCAACCCATCATTAATCGCAAAATCGGGCCGTAACTTTATTGAGCTTATTGGCGAGATTTGTGAAATTGTTGAAGGCCCAGTAAGCGCCGAAGTCGCCGCGACAGACTACCCAACAATGATTAAAGAAGCTGAAAAACTCGCGGCAATCGCCGATAACGTTGCTGTTAAAGTCCCCCTTACTGAAGCCGGCCTTAAAACCTGTAAAGCGATGAGCGATAACGGCACAATGGTTAATGTCACCTTATGTTTTTCTGCGGGTCAGGCCATTTTAGCGGCAAAAGCAGGCGCAGCGTTTATTTCACCTTTCGTTGGTCGTCTTGATGATATTTGTTATGATGGCATGGATTTAATCGCCGATATTTGCCACATTTACAGCATGTACCCTGAATTTGAAACAGAAGTGCTAGTCGCATCCGTGCGCAACCCGACCCATATTATCAATTCCGCTAAAATGGGCGCAGATGTTGTGACATGCCCTGCAAATGTGATTAAACAGCTTTATAAGCACCCACTGACCGATAAAGGCCTAGCCGCTTTTGTTGACGATTGGAAGAAAACAGGCCAGTCTATTTTATAGCCCCCTGCCCCATCATAACGATTTATAAAAGCCGCTGCATTTAAGCGGCTTTTACTTTATCTTGCTTTTTAACATAAAACACGCTATAAGGATGGGCATTCACGCTAAACTAGGTTTTTGAAGGAGCCGCAAAGATGAAAGATATCTTTAAAAAAGTAGCTAATGCACTGGATAACATGTTATTCACCATTCCTCGCCTGCAACTCAACACCGAACAAAAAAGCTACCTTGAAAGCAATGGCTACAAAACAGTGCGCAGCCAAATGCCGCTTGTTGTGAGCCCTTATGCCATTGGCGTTCCGATGATTGAATACGACCATATATCAAAAAAAGATGGTTCAGATTTATCCAATCAGGAATATAAAGAGCTAGCCAAAAAACTTGAAACGATAGGCCAAGCACCAGATGCCCCGTCACCGCAGGCGCCGCAGCGTAAATTATAAGCATAAATAAAGCCGCCATATATGGGCGGCTTTTTTATTACAAAATTATCGCATATGCTTTATGGCTGCAATTTATGCATCTGCCCATTAATAACGGCTTGGGTAATGATATTCCAATGCGTTTCACTGCCGCCGGCGGCAGTGAAATCGCGCAGTAAATCTTGCGTTTTCTGTTGATGCGCTAACATCTCTGCATTTAACTGCGCCTGCGTCCAGTTCTCATCATCACAGCGCGCGGCCTTGTCCCAGAAATCCAATAAATTTTGTTGGATGTGCGGCGCGAAATCACGCACGTTTTGTGGAATTTTCGCCCATTCTTGTTTTAAGCTTTTCATGTTTTTTAGTCCTCCCATTTTTTCAAGACCATAGCAAAACCAATACACAAGCACAACTTTAAAGATATTTCACTTGCTTTAATACGTAAAACAGCATAAAAAGCAGTATATCGTCCATTTAACGCTTAAAGGAGCTGTTATGAACGGCATCGCAAAACTATTTAACTGGGTTGCACAGCATTGCAACAAAAACGCACTCTTCCCCAAAGAATGGGTTCTTGAAGAGAGCGAGAAAAACCATTTAAAATCACAAGGATACAAAGTTACCGACATAAAAAAACCAGTTGTCGTACCGCATTACGCCATGCCGCCAATGGGCATATATGTCGTCCAGCACATCACAAAAGCGAATGGCGAAAAGCTTAGCGACGCAGAGACCAAAAATGTTGAAGATACACTCAGCGCATTACGTGAATGCAAGCCCCCATCAGCGCCGCCGCAAAAGCCTGAGCAGTAAAGAGGACATAATATAATGAATATCAAAGACAGCCTCAAAACCGCGTGGAATAAAGTCCGTGATTTTCTTAACAATGAAGATCATGACCATAGCGTCTTTTACCTTTCACGCGACGAAGCAAAAACTTTGCGCGCAGATTATAGCCTGTTTCAAAAACACATCTTCATGGTGAATCGCTACGCTGCAGGCGCATGTCATTCCGTACCGACATGTAATTACAAAATCAGCCACCTTGATGGCAGCGCACTAAGCGCAGAACAAATCACCGCATTAGAAGAAAAACTAACGCAAATGCGCAGCTTTCAAAATAGCGCTTCGCATAATCCACGCTTAGACGTATAGATATCTGAACTTGATAAAAAAACGCCTATTTCGGGCGTTTTTTACTTGCGCCGCCATAGCTTCACCCCTTAAATGCGCATCAAAAGATAAGCATAAAATATGCAATAAGGGGAGAAGATCAAAATGACTGGCAAAAAAAACGGTATCGCGAAGATATGGCAAGACATTGCCGCATACTTCACTGGTGAAGACCATAACAACGCTCTGTTTCACTTAAATCAAAAGCAATATGATATTTTACAGCATGAATATACGCTCGATCAGCATTACGAGTACGTCTATACGCTGCAAGTTAAAGGCGGCGTTGCCATGCCAACAGAAAATTACTACATCTGCCACCTTAATGGCAGCAAACTAAGCCCCGATGATATACTATGCGTTGAAGCAAAATGCGCCGCGATTAAAGACGGTCATTATATAGCGCCCTTAGCACCGCCGCGCCCGTAAACACACTCGCTCAGGACATGCTTTTAAAAGAATAGGGTAATTTTTATATTGCGCAAAAGACTGAGACCATGCACAATATAGAGGTATTCATCACGCAATACAGCCCCCTTGAATCCCCTTCCCGCAAAGAAGCAATACCATGAGCGAACAGCAGTTAAACCAAACAGATATTCTCAACTGGCTAAAAGCAAATCCCGATTTTTTGGAAGATTGCCCCGAAGCCGCTGATGCCCTTTTGCCGCCAAAGGTTAAAAAGACGCGTGGCATTGCTGATTTCCAATCCTATATGGTTGATCGCCTAAAAGCCGACAAAGAAATGGTGCTGGAAACCACGCGCGAGATTGTCGAAAATGCGCGCAGCAATATGAATAACCAGACCCGCGTTCAAATGGCCGTTCTGCATATTTTAGAAGCACAAAGCTTTGAAGAGTTTATTTCAAGCGTGACGATGGATTTAACCGCCATGCTTGATGTCGATATCACCGCGCTGTTGGTTGAAACCGAAGGCAAGACGATCCCCCATGTGCAAACCCCCGGCTTAAAAATGGTGCCAGAAGGTACAATTGACCAATGGATGGAAGATCGCCCCGCGCTTTTACAGGCTGACATTTCAGGGCTTGAAGCCATATATGGCAGCGGCGCGAATTTAGTACGCTCTCAGGCGCTTATCCGCATTGATGTCTCTTTAGACATGCCCCCTGCGCTGCTTTGTTTTGGCTCGCGCAATGCGCTTACATTTGAAGACGGACAAGGCATTGAGCAAATATCATTCCTCGCCCGCGTTATTGAACGCTGCATACGCTTATGGCTGAGCGTCCCCGATTAACATATAGGCGCTTTAGATGACAAAGAATAACACGCCGAAACTTGACCCTTTATTAAACGTCACCGCGGATGATTTATACAAAACCATCCATGATTGGTATGACGTGCTGCGCTATGAGCGCCATGTTTCTGAACATACTTTGCGCGCCTACCAAAAAGACATTAAAAACTTCGTGACTTTTCTCGCGAAATATTACGGCGCGGCGCTATCCGTCGGCATGGTGTCTGACAGCGACATTACAGCGCTGCGTGCTTGGCTTGCAGGGCTGACAATAGATGGTGAGCAAAGCGCCTCTAGCCGTGCGCGCGCGCTTTCAGCCGTGCGGCGCTTTATTGATTGGATGGATAAACAAGGCATTGCACATAACCCTTATATCAAAGCTATTCGCGCGCCCAAGCAAGGGCGCAAACTGCCGCGCCCGATTAGCGCAGAACGCATTTTTGAACTGCTTAATGATTACGACAGCGCCAATTGGATTGATTGCCGTGATAAGGCATTATTCACCCTGCTTTATGGCACGGGGCTACGTATACAAGAAGCATTATCGCTTAATATTGAAGACTGGCCACAAGGTTCAGAGAAAGACTTCCTCACCATAAAAGGTAAAGGCAAGAAAGAACGCCGCGTACCCATTTTGGCGGAAGTCCATAGCGCAATGTTAGAATGCATAGAAACTACCCCTTATGCCCAAACGCCTGATCGCCCGATATTTCTTGGTGTGCGCGGTGGGCGCTTACATCAAGGTGTGGCGCAAAAACATCTGCGTAATATCCGCGCAGTCTTCGGCCTGCCTGAAAGCGCCACGCCGCACGCCTTACGTCACAGCTTCGCCACACATTTGTTAGAAAAAGGCGCAAATTTACGCCAAGTGCAAGAATTACTGGGCCATAGCTCGCTCAGCACAACGCAGCGTTATACCGATGTTGATAATGCGAAACTGATGGAAGTCTATAAAGACTGTCATCCACGCGCTTAGGCGGCGTAAATACAGGGCTATTTTATTGGTGCCAGTTCTGGCGTTTTAATATTTTGAGCAGGCACACCCAAAGTCTTTTCTTCAGCCTCCTTATGCTTAAGCTGGGCAACGGGCGTGATTTGTTGGTATGTTTTTGCTCCGAGGGTCGCCACAAAAATCATTTCACTGTAATCATTATGAAAGACCTTAGAAACATCGACACCAATGCTCTGCATCTTTTCTATAAAAGCTGCTGTTGCAGGCATTTGACTTATAACATCATCGGTCGCTGAGCGCTTACCGATATGCACCTCAAACCTACCATGCCGCATAATGCCTGATAACATTTTATCATTAAAAACAATAGACTGATAAAAACCCTCTAGCTGGTCATTGCATTCCTTTGCCACAGCCATAAACTTTGCCTGCAATGCATCTGTATCCTTTACCGCAATCTTCGTTTTTTCTTTATTATTAAACATTATTGTCTCTCCCCTACCCTGTATTTACAAATAATATGTATCTTTATTCATATCCCGAATTTCTAAGGTGACGGCGCAGCCTGCGGGTGCGGTGCGTTTCATTAAATTATGCAGCGGGTCGCCATATGATTTCTTTGTCGTAAGGTCGCGGCCTTCTAAAATCAACAACGTCGCATGCATCATTAAGCCATTCGCGCCCGTTTCACCGACTAAATTATGATTCACCGCGATGCCGCGCGTTTTAATGCGTATTTTATCAATGCCTGCGCTCGCTAAGCTTTCATGCATAGCTTTAAGTAATTGTGGTATTTGGTCATCAAGTTGTTTTGAATATTCAACGATTATATGCGGCATTTTCGATCCTAACCCTTTTTCTGGTACTTTTGAACTTGCAGTGAAGTTTTATTTGTTTGGGTTAGGACCGTCAATGTTTATTGCAGGTTTAATCTCCTGCTTTTTATCGCTTTGCTTTTCTTCAATAAATTCTATTTGTCCTGTCGCCGCATTAAATGTCGCAGCAGGTTTTAAATCTGCGACATTAAAGGTTACGCCATCAGGGTAAATTGTGATTTCTTCATCGCTATCAAAATGTATCACACCTTGAATTTCTGGCTTTTCATTTGGCTGATCAAGCACAACATCATCAGGGTCAAAATATATTGGTCCTTGCAGCGGGGTATCTTGCCCGCTATTGCTTTCATCCTCAGCGATAAATTCGGCATCTTTTGGGAATATGATTTGCTTTTTTAAATCTGCCATAACACATTATCCTTACACTGTTTTCATGCGTATCAACATTCGCGCATACAGCAATTTACGTAACCGCGCCACTCATGTCAAGCAATATGTCAAATACACTGCGCTTTTTACAACTTCATATCTTGCCTTTCGTAACATTTATATATATGTTCACAATTCCAATATTAACACCTTGAGCATAGAGTTTTTAAGCCGATCATGAGTAACGAAACGCATAAATTAGAACATATCCGAAATTTCGCGATTATCGCGCATATTGACCATGGTAAATCGACCTTGGCTGACCGTCTTATACAAACATGTGGCGGCGTTGAAGAACGTGACCTTGAAGAACAAATGCTTGATAACATGGATATTGAGCGCGAGCGCGGCATTACCATTAAAGCGCAAACTATTCGCCTGATGTATACGGCGAAAGACGGCATCGAATATCAACTTAATTTAATGGACACACCTGGCCATGTCGACTTTGCTTATGAAGTATCACGCTCTCTTGCTGCATGTGAGGGCTCAATATTAGTTGTCGATTCAACACAAGGCGTAGAAGCACAGACGCTTGCAAATGTCTATCAAGCGCTTGATAACGATCATGAAATCGTTACAGCCATTAATAAAATTGACTTACCTGCATCTGACCCAGAAGCGGTCAAAACAGAAGTTGAAGACGTCATCGGGCTTGATTGTTCTGATGCCATTGAATGTTCGGGAAAAAGCGGCATCGGCATTGATAATCTGTTGGAAGCTATTGTTACTAAACTGCCCTGCCCGCCAGTAGGCGATGGTGACGAGCCCACACGCGCTTTATTAGTTGATAGTTGGTATGACTCCTATTTGGGCGTGGTTATCTTGGTGCGCGTCGAACATGGCTTCTTGCGTAAAGGTCAAAAGGTTCTGTTCATGAACTCTGCCGCAGAGCGCATCGTTGACCGCGTTGGTGTATTTACGCCAAAGCCGTTAATTACCGATATACTCGGCCCTGGCGAAATGGGCTTTATTACCGCAGGCATTAAAGAAATTTCAGAAACCCAAGTTGGTGATACGATTACCGATTTGAAACGCCCTTGCGAAAGCGCTATGGAGGGCTTTAAACCATCCATCCCGATGGTTTTTTGTTCGCTCTTCCCTGTTGATACATCGGAATTTGACAAATTGCGCGATTCACTTGGCCGCCTTGCGCTAAATGATGCATCGCTGCATTATGAAATGGAAAGCTCGCAGGCCCTTGGTCTTGGTTTCCGCTGCGGCTTCCTTGGCCTATTGCATATGGAGATTATTCAAGAACGCCTAGAGCGTGAATTTGATTTAGACTTAATCCCGACCGCGCCGAGCGTTGTATATCATATTCACATGAATGATGGCACAGTTGAAGAATTATATAATCCTGCTGACTTACCCGATGTTGTCAAAATTGACCATATTGAAGAGCCGTGGATTAAAGCCACCATCATGACGCCCGATGAGCATCTGGGCAGCTTATTACAGCTTTGCCAAGAACGCCGCGGGGAGCAGCTTGACCTCACCTATGCTGGCGACCGTGCGATGCTTGTGTATAAATTACCGCTTAACGAAGTTGTTTTTGACTTTTATGACCGCCTCAAATCTATCTCGCGCGGTTACGCGTCATTTGACTATGAGCTTGCAGGCTATGCGACAAACGACCTTGTGAAAATGGAAATCCGCGTCAACCAAGAGCCTGTTGATGCGCTATCAATGATCGTTCACCGCTCCGCCACGGAAACACGCGGGCGCGCTTTGTGTAAGCGCCTTAAAGAACTTATACCGCGCCAGATGTTCAAAATTGCCATTCAAGCGGCAATTGGCGGTAAAATTATTGCCGCAGAACATTTAAGTGCAATGCGTAAAGACGTTACCGCAAAATGTTATGGCGGTGATGTGAGCCGTAAGCGTAAATTGCTTGATAAGCAGAAAAAAGGTAAGAAGAAAATGCGCGAATACGGCAACGTCCAAATTCCGCAAAGCGCCTTTATCAATGCGCTCAAAATGGGTGATGACGGTTAACGCCATGCGCACACCCCTACGCAAGACGAAGAGTTCAAGGCATAAAGCAATTTATGCCTTGAAACATATGTGAAGCGGAAAACCTTTATTGAGGAAATTTAGGAATGTTAAAGATTTTACGCGCTGTTTTTAGCGTATCTTCACCACACTCAAACGCCGTAAGCGTTGAGTATTCATAGCCATCTTTTAATTCGCTTTGGATAGATGAAAATTGATCTTGTACCTGCACATCTGCATTTTCTGGCTGCGCAATATAAAGCCAGAACTTATATTCGCTTGGCACAGCAACCATCCGCACATCCAAATCAACGCGGCGTGACGCGCGGGCAAACGCCCAACACATTTGATGTTCACTTTGTGAATGATATAACGCTATTTTTTCTGATGTGCTCATGTTTCGCTCCCTAAATTGCGTGTTATTATTGATCGGCACGATATTACCATTTAAGAAAAATAGCTATAGTTATTCGTAAACTTTAGAAGCCACTCCATTTTACGGTTGATTATGTAATTATATTATGTTAAATAGTTATCCGTAACAATAATATTACGCGGTAGATATCAAACAAAAAGCTAAAGAATTAAAACACCGCGCATTAAGGGAGGGATACGATTATGTCAAAATCAAAATATGCAAAGGCGAAATATGTACTGGGTTTAAGCACAATATTAAGCCTGCCTATTGCTGCGCAGGCAACACAGACACAGCCCATTGATGAAACAGCGTTAACGGCAAGAAATGCACTGACATATAATCAAGAATCCAGCCCGCAACATGACACATCCTATATTTCAATATCAAGTACAGCCCAACGCCCCAATTATGGCGCGCCTTATAATCATATGCTCACTTCAACGCAAACACAGCGCATCACGGCGGAAATTGGCCAATCAAAATCAAACTGGTTTTGGAATGCAAGCACAAGCGTCGCGCAGCAAAATCAACCCTACAGAGCGCAGAAATACGTTGATTTCTCACGTGTAAACCGCAGCAATTTTGAGCATAAATATATTCGCTTCCCAAGTTTAATCACGACCGGAGTGCCTATATTAGGCGAGGCATTAGAAAAGAGCCTTAATAAAGCCGTACATAAACGTTTAACCAAAACTGCCGAACAATATGCGCGCGTCGAGGCCTTTAACCGGCTACAAAAATACGCAGAAGAGCTGCAATCCGCAAATCCTGAACTTTATGCACCTACAAGTGACGTTACAGAAACGCAGCACCTTGCCCGCTTTGATAGAGCTTTGTTTAATCACGCCGCAATCGCTCCGCGGCCACTTAATATGAGCCTTTTTTCTTTTGATAACACCATACATCATAACATGCAGAGCGTGCTTGATTATTATCATGCCGCCCGTGATCTCTCAGGTGTAAGGCTTCGCGGTGAAATTGGTTATAAAACCAATAGCGTCCAATGGCGCATGGGCGTACAAAAGCAAAAGGTTGATGGCTTTAGGAACAGCATTGAGCAACAAGAACGTAAAAGCATTTATAGCACGGCAAACTGGGATATTTCTGAGCGGATAAATTATTTCCATGTTTTCACCCGTGAAAGATTTGAAAACCGTTTTGGCCTAGAGGGGTTTTCGCATGAATCTTCTGCGCAATATCACCGTCTAAGCTATGCCGTTAATGAAAACACGCATTTATTCATTGGCAAAGGACGGCTGCATGACGACCTTATTGGCAATGCAGAGCGCTATCATAGCGGCGTACAAAACTGCACAGAACTTCAAAAAACATGGGATATTTGCTCTAGCCTTAGTTACCAGAAGACAAGCTACGCCGAAGCCGACAGCGAAATTATGCGCGGCAAGAACGGCGTGCATGCTGCACTCACGGCGAAGATACGCTTTTAATGCAAAGCAAGCATTGCACAGCAAGCAACGCTTCTCTTGTTGAGAAAACTTACAATTTTTAGCAATGCGCTATCTTAACGCAGGCACTCCTTATAAAATATAGTTAGAAAATTTTTTAAGGAGTATATCTGATGAACACTGTATCCGACATCCAATTCCCCGAAGTTTTTCAAAAGCTTCCTGCATTTAAATGCCGTTTCGATGCCTTTCAAATGATGGGGGAAAACTGCAAAATCCTTTTTGCAACCTACCCGCCGAACACTGATATTGAACCACATACCCATGACACGTTTAACTGGGGTCTTATTACACGCGGCGCCATGCATTTAACTGTTGAAGGCGTTGAAAAAACTTATGGTGTAGGTGAATGGTTTAACGTCCCTTTAGAAGCCAATCATTCCGCACGCTGCGATGACGCGACAGAAGTTATTGAATTCTGGTTTAAGCCTGAATAACGCTGCGCCTTATTAACGCCACATTATCATTGACATAATCATTATTTTTTCTTATGGTAACCTTCCACCATAAGGGAAGAAAAATGGATTTATTTAAAAAGCTCAAAACCGCCTTTTCTGCCAAGCTGGACTCCCTTGAAGAGTCTATGGCATTGGCGAATCCTTTAGACATTCAAATTTTTGAAGGATTAATGAGCGAATCAAAAGCGCTGAGTTACTGCATAACGACATTATGCTTAGATAACGATATCGACATTAATGACATTATCCGCGCACTGCACCCCTGCACTATTGAAATTGCCAAAAAACTCTATTTTGATGGCTTCAGCGCAGAAGATATGAGCATCGAAGAATGCACCGCGGCACTTAAAAATGAGTGGCTGCTTTTCTACCCTGATGCACTGTTCCTTGAACAAGCTATGCGTCACGGCTTTGATGCACAGGCGCAAAAACAAGACCTTACCCACGCATTGCTTGATGATGCCAATGAACGCTTAAGCGACGCAAATAAAGTTTTTTATGATAATTTCTGTGCCTTTATGGGCTATAAAAACGGTGAAATGCCGCCGCACCGTATTGTCGACAGCGTCAATTATGCGATTGAGCACGATATGTGCTACGGCAAAGCTTTAACGCATTGGTTCCCATGTGCAAACGCCATGATTGATGACGAACCATCACAAGCAGCGCCAGCAACATATTTACCAAAACAAAGCTTATAAGAGCAGGGAGAATAAGAATGTTCAATATACTTAGCAAAATCAAAGAAGCCTTTGACCAAAGCGCCCCTAAAGATAGCCTGCCCGCGGACACGCTGTTTGAAGTGCGCTTGCAAATATTTCAAGCCTTGCACATCTGCCTGAATGATTTGGTGATTGATGGTCACATTGAAAACAGCCGCTTAACCGACATGCTTGACGAAGACGTACTTGAAATTTCACGCCAGGATATTACCCCCGCCATGTTTGAGCGTGAATTAATGTCCGTTGAGAGTAAGGCAGACGCTATTGAGGCCAATTGCGTACAGTTTTATGTCGAAGCTTTGGTGCAATATGTCAGCCATGACGCATCTCTCACGCAGAGAATACTCGATGGTGACAGTACAGCGATCAAAACACTTGATACAGCGTCTATTGAAGCGATAAATGACGTACTCGCCGAAATTAACGACCAGTTCCATGAACAGTTTTGTGCCTATATGGGCTATAACCCTGCTGATATGGGTTACGACGCCATTCACGAAGCTGTGCATTTTGCCATCGACAACAATATGATGGAAGGCAAGCCATTAGAGCGCTGGTTCCCTGTTGCTATTGCTAACATGCCTGACCTTGCGCCGCATAATCCAGTTGCAACACCGCGCCCATAACGCTATATAAGGCGCTATGGAATGTTTAGACCTTACAGAATGCGCCTGCACGGTTTTGCGCTGCGCCGATGGCGATGAAAAAGCGCGCCTCACGCGGCGCTATGTTGATGCAATCGCCCAAAACCAAACGCGCGTAACGATTGGCGATAACGCCCCTGATTTGCGCCCAAATCGTCCAGATGCGCCAGAATTACTGATGCCGCATAAAATGCCAAAGCGGCGTAATGCAGGCTCATTAAAAAGTAAAATCATCCTCCTGCACGCTATCGCTCATATTGAGTTAAACGCAATTGACCTTGCATGGGACATGCTTGCGCGCTTTGCGCCGCTGCATAATGATAAGACGCAGCATGATGGCGGATCATTTACCCTGCCCACCGCTTTTTACACGGACTGGCTGCGCGTTGCCGGCGATGAGGCTAAGCATTTTCTACTCATTAATGACTACCTCAAAACGCTCGGCGCGGCTTACGGTGATTACCCTGCCCATGACGGGCTGTGGGAAGCCGCAGAAAAAACGCGCCATGACATTGCGGCAAGGCTTGCCATTGTGCCGATGGTGCTTGAAGCGCGCGGCCTTGATGTCACGCCGCATATGATTGAAAAGTTCAAGAGCCAAGGCGACCAAGACACGGTTGATATTCTTGAAATTATCCTGCGTGAAGAAGTCGACCATGTGCGCATTGGTCGCCACTGGTTTGAAGCATATTGCGCCGCCCATGATCATGACATTGAAACATATTGGCAGGGGTTAGTACGTGAATATTTTCACGGCACATTAAAGCGCCCGTTCAACCATGATGACCGCGCAAAAGCAGGCATGATCCGCGATTGGTACGAACCGCTTGCGGATTAAAAGCCGCATTAAAAAGCGGTTAGCGGAATATCTCCCATCAATAGACAATATGGCGTAAAATTGCTAATCTAGCCCCATATTTTAAATAATAATAAGGGAGCATCACAAGATGAAAACACAAGATTATATCAGCCGCGAAGAAGCATATTTAGCCTATAATTATCACCCACTACCCGTTGTTTTAAACAAGGCCGAAGGCGTGTGGGTATGGGACGTTGAAGGCAATAAATACCTTGATTTTCTAAGCGCCTATAGCGCCGTGAGCGCAGGCCATGTGAACCCCCGCCTTAAAAAAGCCCTTGTCGATCAGCTTGAAACCCTAGATGTACCAAGCCGCGCCTTTTATACTGATAAGCTTGGCCTGTTTGCAGAAAAGCTTTGTAAAGTCACGGGCATGGATAAAATGTTGCCGATGAATACAGGTGCAGAAGCCGTTGAAACTGCGATTAAAGCGGCGCGCCGTTGGGGGTACATGCATAAAAACATTGCCAAAGACCAAGCTAAAATTCTTGTTTCTTCTGGTAACTTCCACGGACGCACAACCACCATTGTCGGATTTTCATCAGATAAAGAATATAAAGAAAACTTTGGTCCATTTGATGGCGGCTTTATCGAAACGCCTTATGGTGATATTGCTGCATTTGAAAAACTTGCAGCTGACCCAAATGTCTGCGCGTATATTACAGAGCCCATGCAAGGTGAAGCAGGGATTATCATTCCGCCAAAAGGCTGGCTTACAGGCATTCAGAAAATCTGTAGAAAATATAACGTTCTGTTTATTTGTGATGAAATTCAATCAGGCATGGGGCGCACAGGTAAGGATTTTGCATTCCAGCATGAAATTGATAAGCCAGATGGTCTTATATTGGGTAAAGCCCTTGGCGGCGGTATATACCCAGTTTCCGCATTCCTAGCACGTAGCGATGTCATGGAAGTCTTTAACCCAGGTTCACACGGCTCCACATTTGGCGGCAATCCGCTTGCCGCGGCAATTGGCATTGAAGCGCTTGACATCATGAAAGATGAAAAACTGACTGAACGTAGCGCAGAGCATGGCGCTTACATTATGGACGAGCTTGCCAAAATTGATACCGCATTAATTACTGAAATTCGCGGCGCGGGTTTATGGATCGGCATTGATATTGACCCAAAAATCGCATCAGCGCGTGCAGTATGCGAAGAATTAAAACTGCGCGGCCTTTTGTGCAAAGAAACACATGAAACTGTTGTACGTCTTGCACCGCCACTCACAATATCTAAAGACGATATTGATTGGGCGCTTGGTCACATTCGTGAAGTTATCACGCTGATGGAACAAAAAGCGGCTGCTTAATATTTGAAAAGCAAAAATCCGCAAGTGGAGTATGGGGAGGTCTCCACTTGCCTGTGTGAGGGCTATATAAGATAGCCTAGGGTAGTGTGTGTGTGGTTTATAGGTGCAGGGTTTGCGCCCTACACCACGCCTCCTTCGGCATTTTTATTATGCCTTAAGGAAACCACCTTAACATTGGAACAATGCAAATTATAAAACCTGCTTTTCACAATGTCTTGGTACTCTTTGTACGTTTCATATTTAGGAATGGATCATTTCTATTATATATAAAAAAACGGTTTTCTTTATTATTAAGAAAACCGCTTATCTAAACATTTATTCACCGATCGCTAGTTTAATAATGTAAACCAACATCTTGACCATAGATAGATATCATATCTTCGCTCACAGCTCCGTCATAATTAATATCAATAACAAATTCGCCATTAATCTTACCCTTACCGGTCACCCTACCATGTGTCGTTTCTTCCTTAATATTATCCCCTAGGTCGAAAATTTTAAGTTGCTCAGGGTTTTCTACACCTAAAGTTTTTAAGAATACAGAATCAAATCTAACTTTTCCTTCATAAGAAATTTTTTGTTCTAACTGTGTGGCGCTAATATCATAACGCGCGCAGTTTTCTGCGCCTTTTCTAGCAACCAATGTAAATTTATCATTACTGTTATCATTTGTAATAACAGAAAACTCACAATTATTCCTCATACAGCTATGGTTGCTTAATACACTTTTTCTCTCCTTTCGATCTATTAGCGCCTTACGCTCTTTACGATCACATGGCGTATATTCCGATGTTTTATATATATACTCATATTTCTTGTCTAGCTGTGTCGTTAAGCCATTAGCTGTATCAGCAAAAGCGTATTGTGATACGATCACAAGCCCTAACGCGGACAAAACTAACGGCTTAGCTACGGATAAAATTTTCATATAATGCTCCTTTGTGCTCTAAAAATAAGAACACAAAACTATCATAGAGGTATTATCAAAACGTTAAAAAAAATCCCAGCAGGCCTATTACTGAGCTTGCTGGGATTTCAGATTTTTTTTTATAGCTTAATAACTATTAAGCGGCTTTATTAATGCTGCCCAATAGGTCTTTGACTGCAGCAACTGAATTATCAAACATTGCCTGCTCTTCTGCGTTCAGTTCAATTTCAACAATTTTCTCAACGCCGTCTTTACCAATCATTACTGGTACGCCGATATATAGGCCATCAACGCCATATTCACCGTTTAAGCGCGCAGCACACGGCAAGATACGTTTCTTATCACGTAGGTAACTTTCCGCCATGGCAATCGCCGAAGATGCTGGTGCATAGAAAGCTGAACCTGTTTTTAACAGCGCAACAATTTCGCCGCCGCCATTGCGTGTACGGTCAACAATTGCGTCAATCTTGTCTTGTGTTGTCCAACCCATTTTAACAAGGTCAGGCAATGGAATACCTGCAACTGTTGAATAGCGCACTAATGGCACCATTGTGTCACCGTGACCACCAAGTACGAATGCTGTGATGTCTTCTACTGACACGCCAAATTCATCCGCCAAGAAGTGTGAAAAACGTGCACTATCAAGAACGCCAGCCATACCAACAACTTTTTTGTCAGGGAAACCTGTAACGCGCTGCATAACATCAACCATTACATCCAATGGGTTTGTGATAACGATAACAAATGCATTTGGTGCATATTTTTTAATGTTTTCACCAACTGTTTCGATGATGCCTGTATTAATGCCAATAAGGTCATCACGAGACATACCTGGCTTACGTGGAATACCCGCAGTAACGATAACAACATCAGAACCTTCAATTACCGCGTAATCATTTGAACCTTGATAATGGCAGTCAAAGTTTTCAACTGGTGATAATTCAGCCAAGTCGAGCGCTTTACCTTGTGGTACGCCCTCTGCAATATCAACCAGCGCGACATCGCCTAATTCTTTCATACCTGCAAGCAGTGCAAGTGTACCACCAATTTGACCTGCACCAATAAGTGCAATTTTGTTACGTGCCATTTGAGACTCTCCTGAAAAATAAGACAAAATTAAATACTGCGTTTAAGATACGCCAAATCACCAAGACTGCAAGGGGTAAGGTTAAATTTATACGAAATCATCACCCTACAACATAGTTTCCATATATATTGACTTTGCCTGTAAATTGCGGTAAATTGCTCCATTACGTTTCATGCAAAATAAAACAACACTCAGGGAGATCGGCAATGAGCGCAGAAAACAGCAATAAAAACGACGATAACATCTGTAGCTGCGGCGCAGAAGCCGTTGATAAATGGATGAATAAAGGCTCTAAAACCAGCCGCGCAATAAAGGGCCTCAGTGCTTTTGCCATTGCCGGCGCATTAATCGGCGGCATTGCCCTGCACGAAACAGAAGAAAACAACCAAGCCGCACAAGACACTATAAATGCATTGAATACGCAAGAAACTATCGTTTTTAATTCGCATCAAGACTGCACGCGCAACGGCTATGAAGCCGCGCTTTGCGTAGCATCACAAGAAAATGCAATTGATTTAGCATCACATTTCCGCGCCCCTGTAGAAGCTAGCGATTTTGAAAGCTGCATCGAGACTTATGGCACATGCCCGCTGCGTAGCGAAAAATATTCAGGCGGTTATAAACTTGAGCTTTATGAGTACCGCCCTGTTATCTCATCATGGCAGGCTGTAAAAAATGACCTCAGCCACTCTGCCCCGTTATATAAAATGGCAGAGCAAGGCACATATTTGCGCATTGATGGCACAGAGATTACAGCTCCGACACCGTAAAATAAGAAAGCCCCATACAGAAAAAGCGCCGATAAGCACGGCGCTTTTTATATTAAAAATCATGCAAAGACTAAACTTCCCAAGACTAAACTTCTTGGTCAATTTCATTGCCGACAGATGCTGCGTTTGGGTCGCCTTTTGCTACGCCGACGCGTGCGGGGCGCAATAACCGTTCACTAATCACATAACCAGGCTCCATGACCTGAACGATTATACCTTCAGGCTTACCTGAGCCAGGGACTTCAAACATAACTTCATGGAAGTTTGCATCGAATTTCTCATCCAAAGGCTCAATTTTCTTGATGCCATGCGCAGAAAATATCTTCAGCATATCGTTTTGCACGGATTCAACGCCAGAAACCACAGCATTGATACGATCATCAACCTCTTTTAAGTCCTCAGGGACAGAATCCATTGCACGGGAAAAATTATCTAATACATCCAACAAGTCACGCGCGAAACGTGAAATCGCGAATTTGCCCGCATCTTCACGATCTTTTATGCCGCGGCGGCGCGTATTCTCAGCTTCAGCTAAGGCGCGCAGGCCGCGCTCTTTTTCTGCGGCTAATGCAGCTTCAAGTTCAGCAATGCGCGCTGCTTGGTCAACACCACCAAGGCTTTCATCGGTAAACATCGCCTGATCTTCGCCCGCCAAAGCTGAAAGATCTTCATGTGAAGCCTGCTGCGCTTGCTCTGTTGCCGTCGGGTCAATTGGTGTGACGTTGTCACTATCACCCTGTGATGCGTTTTCACCGTCCAATGGACCTTTATTATGTTCTGTCATTTCGACCATACCTTCTTATTATTTTTCGGTTCTCGTTTGTATATTATTCTGCACTTATAGGCGACCAATATTGATGCGTAAAGGCACAACGCGGCCATCTTCTTCAATATCAATTACATCTAAGTCGAAAAAGCGTTCATCTTTAAGGCGCGCGACAATCTCCATATCAGCATTATCAATCATAATGTAATAAGGGCGTTTACGGTCATCATAACGCACAGTGTAATCATAGAGTTTATAGCCACGCGCATGTGCAATCGCGCGGACTTTGCGCAGCATCAATTCTTCGTTATATGGCGCATAATCAGGGAATACACGAAAGACACCCGCTGGCATCGGTGCGTAATGCAGCACATTTTCGTAATTATCAATTTTGAAATATCGCCCTTCGGTCACTGGGGTAAGCAGGTAGCTGCCATCATCGTCTTTTGAAATCTTAAAGGCATCAGATGCTGAGTTATTCCAAATACGCAGTTGTTTCACACCATCATCAACTAATTTTTCAAGGTCTAATGGTAGCTGATATTCGGCGTAGCTATGCTTGCCGCAAACATCTTTATTGCTCTTATCAAGCATTTTATATGTTTGCACAGCCCACTGTGAAAATTCAATTTCAAGAATACCGATAGTATCTTTGAGCGTTACATCACGGTCATCAATGCTTGCGCAGCTGCTTTCAACATTGGTTGATTTAAAATCTAATGATGCAATGCCTGGCGTTTTATAAGAATGTGAAATCGATAACTTCGTGCCGTAAGGCAATGCTTTTGAGCCTATACGCTTCACCAAATAACCACTGCCATCACCTGCCGCGACATATTGCGCCATGGCTTGCGAGGAAAGCGGAAAAGGCGCAGCCAATATCAATGCTGCGAATGCGCATAAACGCAGATTATGTGTGAAGTTAGGAATCTTTATCATTTAGCTTAACCTATTAATCTTGTAAGAACACGCGATGTGTAATCTAGTATCGGTATTATTCGACCATAATTCAACCGTGTTGGACCAATTACCCCCAGCGCACCGATAATATTATTATCTGCATTTTTATATGGCGCAACCATCATTGACCACCCCGCATGGGTAAAGACATCATTTTCAGCGCCAAGATAGACTTTTACGCCCTCACCCTCGCTGGTGGATTGCACAAGCTGCATCATGCGCTGCTGGTCTTCAATCATATCAAATAAGTCGCGTGCGCGGTCTAAATCTTCAATCGCCTGTACATCTTCCAACAGCCTTGATTGCCCCTTAATAATTAAATGCTGCGCGGCGTGCTGATCGGACGTTGATACCGCAAGCCCCTTTGTCACCAAATCAGCCGTGATTTCGTCTAAATCATGGCGGCTACGCTTTAGACCTTGAAAAA
>DELD01000024.1:80392-87554 GCA_002354205.1 Micavibrio sp. UBA2705
GGCGGCTACGCTTTAACCTATCCTTTATCACACCTGAGACTTCACCAATGGTGCGCCCAACACAAATGTCGTTGAGGAAGTTGGTCAAACGCTCAAGCTCTGATGGCTTTACATCGCGACCAAGCTCAATTAACCTATTTTCAATCAGTCCGTCACTATTGACGATCACGACCAAAGCTTGCTCAGGCGCGATGCTCACAAACTGAATTTGTTTAATCGGCTTATCCTGTTTGGGCGCTAAGACAAGCCCCATATGCTGCGAAAGGCCTGAAAGAACGAGGCTTGCGCGTTCCAACATTTCTTTGGTCGATGCGCCGACATCGTTACACATTTGGTCGATTTGTGATTTGTCGTGGTGATCAACATCACCAATTTCCATCAAGCCATCAACATATAGTTTCAGACCGCGATGGGTCGGGATCCGCCCCGCCGATGTATGGGGCGCGTATAAAAGCCCTTGATTTTCAAGCGTCGCCATAACATTACGGATCGTCGCCGAAGACACATCAAGCCCTAGCTCCGTGAGCACCTGTTTTGATCCAACAGGAGCGCCCATATGCAGGTATTTTTCAACTATATAGCTGAATACCTGTTCAGAGCGTTGATTTAATTCGACAAGTGACATTCATTTTACCGTTAAATAGGCGCGCATTAGGCACAATTAAGCGCTATCGCATCTTGCATTATATTATCTCTTACAATATAAGCCATAAGGATGACAAACAAGTTTTAAATGACAGATTATAAGGACATGCCATGAGCCAGACAACATCAAGACCTTCACAGCGTCAATGTGACGAAATGCGCAGCGTTGAAATCACCCCTGATTTCTTGCCACAAGCCGAAGGTTCATGCCTGATTAAATTTGGTAACACTCATGTGATTTGTACCGCCAGCGTTGAAGAGCGCGTTCCAAACTGGATGCGCAATTCAGGTAAAGGCTGGGTCACAGCAGAATATGGTATGCTGCCACGCTCAACAGGCAGCCGCATGGATCGTGAAGCCGCACGCGGTAAACAATCAGGCCGCACACAAGAAATTCAGCGCCTTATCGGTCGCGCTCTACGCGCCGTTGTTGACATGCAAAAACTCGGCGAGCGCCAAATTAAAATTGATTGTGACGTTATTCAGGCTGATGGCGGCACGTATACAGCGGCCATTACAGGTGGCTATGTCGCCCTTGCCCGCGCGATTAATTACTTGATGTCCATTGGCGCTTTAGATGAAAACCCATTAACGGATAATGTCGCCGCGATTTCTTGCGGCATTTATAAAGGCGCGCCCGTACTCGACCTTGATTACGCCGAAGATTCAGTGGCTGAGACTGATGCAAATTTCGTCTTCACCGGCAGCGGTAAGATCATCGAAATCCAAGGCACAGCCGAAGAAGCGCCGTTTAGCGAAGAAGAGTTTTTAGCCCTGATGCGCCTTGCGAAAAAAGGCTGCATTGAGCTTAAAGACATGCAAAGCAGCGCTATTGAGGCTGCTTAAATCATGGCAGAACACAGCACAGGACATCGCCATTTTCACGGCGAAGAATTAATTCTGGCGACCCATAACAAGGGTAAGGTTAAAGAAATCGCCCAACGTTTAGAGCGCCTTAACGTCAGCGTAGTTGGCGCGGATGCGCTTGGCCTGCCTGAACCGGTTGAAGACGGTGATAGCTTTGAAGCCAATGCCGCGCTAAAGGCGCTTCCCGCCGCCAAGGCAACGGGCAAAATCGCGCTTGCCGATGATAGCGGCCTGAGCGTCACGGCACTAAGCGGCGCGCCGGGCATCTATAGCGCAAGATGGGCTGGCGAAAGCAAAGACTTTACTGCCGCTATGCAGCGCGTCCACGATGAGCTCGGAGATACACCAAACCGTCACGCCGCTTTCATCTGCGTTATCGCCCTTGCATGGCCTGATGGGCATGTCGAAACTGTACGCGGCGAATGTGAAGGCGCATTAGTCTGGCCGATACGCGGCGCGGATGGTTTTGGTTATGACCCTATGTTTCAACCTGACGGCTATGATGTAACTTTTGGTGAAATGGATTTTGCAGAAAAACAAAATATATCCCACCGCAAGAAAGCCTTAGATAAAATATTCGCCCAATGCTTCACCCTATAGAGCGCCATAAAGACACGCCTTTGGGGCTATATGTGCATTGGCCATATTGCCTATCAAAATGCCCGTATTGTGATTTTAACTCGCATGTCGCAGACGCGATTGATTATGACGCGTTTAAAGCCGCTTACCGCAGCGAACTTACACATTTCGCCGCGCAAATTGATACCCGCCCATTGCATTCAATATTCTTTGGCGGCGGCACGCCATCATTAATGCCCCCTGCCTTAGTCGAAAGCATTATTAACGATGCGCAGGAGATTCTCGGCATTGAGCAAGGCTGCGAGATTACCTTAGAAGCCAACCCAACATCATTTGAAATTAAGAAGTTTGAAGATTTCAAAGCTGCGGGCATTAACCGCGTATCAATCGGCGTGCAATCATTAAATGATGCCGATTTAAAATTCCTTGGCCGGCAACATTCCGCGGGGGAGGCGCTAACCGCCATTCGCGCCGCACAGAAAATATTTGACCGCCTAAGTTTTGACCTGATCTATGCCCGTCCAGAGCAAACGATTGCGCAGTGGCAGGCAGAATTAACAAAGGCGCTGGATTACGGCACAAACCATTTGTCGCTTTATCAGCTGACCATCGAACAAGGTACGGCTTTTCATACTCAGTATCAGCGCGGTGATTTCACCACGCCGAATGAATTTTTAGCGGCGGATTTATATGATGCCACGCAGGAAATCACGGCGCGTTATGGCCTGCCAAGCTATGAAACTTCTAACCACGCGGCGCTTGGCGATGAATCCCGCCATAACTTAATCTATTGGCGTTATCATGACTATATCGGCATTGGCCCAGGTGCGCATGGGCGCTACCACGATAAAAACGGACAAAAGAAAGCAAGCCGCACTCATTTAGCCCCGCAAAAATGGCTTGAAAAATGCGCAGCACACAGCCATGGGGCACATCCATTAGAAAACATTACGCCCGAAATGGCGTTTAGCGAATCTGTGATGATGGGGCTTCGCCTTAAAGAGGGCATTCATTTAAACGCCCTTGCCCTGCGCGCAGGCATTGACTGGCAAGACCACATCAACCTTGCCAAGTTGCAAATGTTAGAAGATGAACATTTCTTACATGTTAGCGCCGATAGCCATATCAACGCCACAGAAACTGGCGCACTGTGCATCAACACCATATTAGATAATTTGCTAAATTAAATAATAGGCATAAAAATATGGCGCAACCGCTAAGCTGCGCCATATGAAATTTATCTGATGCACTTTACTGCGCTGTTGGCGTTGCCCCTTGCGACGCGGCGCTTTGACGCGCGGCCTTAAAGATCTCACGGAAATCTTTACCGTTCAGCGTAACTTGGCCTTGCTGCGTTAATTCAAATTCATAAACGCGGTTGCCGTTTCCGTCATCAGCGCCGTGTTTTTTAAAATCAGCTAGCGGCTTCAACGCAGCCATAGCGCCCATGGCATTGTCATTATTCGGGTCTTGTGCCTCCGCAGTAATCCCTGCAATAAAGCTATCCATGTTATAAAAGGTGATATTCGCCTTACCAGATGCGCCATATATGGCATTCATATCTGATTGAATACGCCCTTTCATCACAACTTGATAGCCTTCGCCAGAAAGCCGCACATCATTGGCAACAACACCGCTTTGCGCTTCATTAAGGATCATCGGCAGGCGCGCAATAACAGGAAGCAGAACCATTGCAGGGTTTGCCACAACATTTTGCGCATCCTTTGAATACATGCCCAGCACGCCACGGACAATTTCGTGCAGTTTGCTATGCGGAATATTATCAAGGCCAATATCTACATGGAAAGAGCGCGGCGCAAATTTACTGATATGCGCAGGCCATGGCTTCGCGTCAATATTTTTCATGCCGAATTTAATCGTTGCGCCCATTTTATCTTTCGAAATGTCGGTCAAGAAGCTTTGCGAATAAAGGCTTTCTAATGTGACACTCCCCATACCGGCTGCGCCCGCAATTGCAGGGCTTATTTGTAGATTCTCAATCACAAGCCCGCCTTCAATGCCGTCAGCAATAATGCCTAAACACGCCAATGCATTGTCCAAATAACCCGCAATGACTGGCGGATCAACAACTTGCTCCGTTTTGACATAGCTTGTAATTTGTTTATTAACGCGCTGCATTTGTTCTACGCATTTCATAGAATTTTCACGCGACAAATCAGTATAACCGCTATAAGCTTTGACTTTACCAATTGTGATCAGCGGCTGATCTGTATCGCCATATATTTTCAGGCCATTGACTTCAAAAGGGATACGACCTGTAAAGAAATTAGGTTTGTTTTCATCATAGCCACCTTTGGCGACAACGCTATCGGCATGTAGCACAGGGCGACCCGTCGCAACATCGACAAGCTTCACATCATCATATTGCGCATCAAGGCGCGTTGCGAGCTGCATCGACAAATCCAAGATACCATTGGTTTTTTGTTTGCCAATTTGCAGTTGGTGGGTTTCTTTTTCATTCGTGTAAAAACGCCATGGCGTTGGAATAGACTGCGCAAAAACATAACGCCCTTTAACATCAGTCGGCACCATATTAAGTGCAGATATACCAAAATCAAAAGCGAACTGGCCGCCCTTTGGGGCGTGTTCGGATGGTGGCGTTGGCATTGTTAACTTCAAATGCGGCAATGTAACGGCGTAATATGTACCCGCGGCTTCTACGCTTACATCACCTTCTGGGTTAATGCCAAAATTGGGCATCTCGACAATGCGCTGCAATTCATTTTGCAAATATAGCGCCCCATCAACGTCGACGGCTGGCGCCGCCGCGGCTGTATTGACTGCAAAGCCGAGCCCCGCTGATGCCATAAGAGATAACGTCAACAGACGCATTTTTCTAAAACTCATAAGTTTTCCCACCAAAATATATAAAAATCCTAAACAAAACTATTATTTCAAGGCTAACAAATTATACTTCGATTAACCAGTGTAATATTTTTAACCAAAAGACTTAATATCTTGTTAAGTCGCTATATGAGTTTTATGACATCGCATCGCTATCAAGATGATAATATTTTCTGCGTTCTTGGCCCAACAAATACGGGCAAGACATACCGCGCCGTGGAAAAAATGCTCGGCTATCATGACGGGGTTATTGGCTTCCCCTTGCGGCTTCTTGCGCGTGAGAATTATGAGCGCGTCTGTGCAATTAAAGGCAAAGAATTTGCCGCACTTGTCACAGGGGAAGAACGAATCGTTCCGCCCAATGCGCGATATTTTTGCTGTACGGTCGAATCAATGCCGCTGCAAAAAAGCTTTGAGTTCGTTGCAATTGATGAAATTCAGCTCTGCGCTGACCCTGAGCGCGGGCATGTTTTTACTCACCGTCTGCTTCATGCTCGCGGCAGCAAAGAAACAATGGTACTCGGCGCTGATACAATGCGCCCGATATTAAGTAAGCTTTTCCCCGATGCGATATTTGACCGCGCGGAGCGTTTTTCTGAGCTTTCTTACGCAGGGTTTAGCAAATTAAGCAGCCTGCCAAAACGCTCAGCCGTGGTGGCATTTTCTATGGATGATGTCTATACAATCGCCGAAATATTGCGCCGTGAGCGCGGCGGTACGGCAATTGTCCTTGGCGCGTTAAGCCCGCGCGCGCGCAATCAGCAAGTCGCCATGTATCAAAAAGGCGAAGTTGATTATTTAGTCGCGTCCGATGCGATCGGCATGGGGCTGAATATGAACATCAAACATATCGCTTTTGCGGCAACACAAAAATTTGACGGGCGACAAAAACGCGCCCTTAGCGCGGCGGAGATCGCACAAATAGCAGGGCGTGCGGGGCGGCATATTGAAAATGGCAGCTTTGGGGTTACGGCCAATTTAAAAGGCTTAAATGAAAACATCATCAAAGCAGTCGAGAACCATAACCTTGCCCCCGTGACGCAGCTTAACTGGCGCAATAATAAATTAGATTACAAAAGCCTCGATGCATTAAATAACAGCTTAATGGCACTCCCGCCCAGTGACTTTTTTATGCATGGGCGGATAAGCTCAGACCATTTCGCGCTGCGCCAGTTAATGCGCCAAAGTGAAGTATCCTCCCGCGTTGAAAACGATGATGATGTCAGGCTATTTTGGCGCATCTGTCAAATCCCGAATTTCCGCAAGAATATGCAAGAAGCGCATCTCAACCTGCTTAAACGCATATATATTGATATTAAAGACACAGGACATATCCAAGAAAGCTGGGTACATACCCATGTTGACCGCCTTGACAATATAAAAGGCGAAATTGATGCGCTGACCCAGCGCCTCGAATCCATACGCACATGGACATATATATCTTTCCAAGACCAATGGTTAGAACATAGCGATGCATGGCAGGTCAAAACACGCCGCATCGAAGACAAATTATCCGATGCCTTGCATCAAGCATTAAGTGAACGATTCGTTGATAAACGCTCTGCAGCGCTGATTCAGACCCTTGAAAGTAACAAAAAACTCTATGCATCGATACAAAACGATGGAAAAGTGTTCATAGAGGGTCATAGCGTTGGACATTTGCAGGGTTTTCGGTTTATACCTGAAGGATCACAAAATAAAGAGGACCATAAAGCTATCATGAATGCGACACGTCAGGCCTTAATGCCAGAACTAAACACACGGGTAGACGATATATCAAAGTCATTAGACCGCCAATTCTCATTGAGCGATAATGGTTATATCGCATGGCAGGCCGATGAAACTGACCCACGCCCTGGTGAAGCCATTGTTCAGCTTGTAAAAGGCGAACATGTTATGCAGCCAAAAGTCCTTATCCCACATAATGATTTATTATCCGCTGAACAGCGTGAGAAAATCATGGGCCGCGTCGAACGCTGGGTGCAAGATCATATCAACACAGTGTTAGAACCACTTGCGAAATTAAAAGACGATGCGGAAGTTACAGGCGCAGCGCGCGGCATTGCGTTTCAGGTTTATGAATCTTTAGGTTTACTACCACGCGCGGACGTCGAAGATCTTATCGAAGGCCTTGATCCTGAAGGTCGCCGTTCAATTCGCCAGCGCCGCATTATGCTCGGCCCTTTATTGGTTTTCATTCATAGCC
>DELD01000024.1:87845-88352 GCA_002354205.1 Micavibrio sp. UBA2705
CTTTATTGGTTTTCATTCATAGCCTGAACAAGCCTGCGGCAGTACGCCTGCGCGCACTGCTTTGGGGTTTATATAATGAACGCGAACTTCCTATGCCTGTGCCATATGACGGCGCAGTGTCAATTGAAGTTGACCCGAATGCGATTGACCGCCGTTTTTATCAGGCGATTTCCTACCCAGTTTACGGCAAGCGCGCGATCCGCATTGATATGCTCGACCGCGTAATTAACGCCATTTACGATAGCGCAGAAAACGGCAAATTCCGCGCACAGCACAAAATGTGCGAATGGCTTGGCTGTAAAATTGATGACCTTTATGAAATTTTGACCGCCATGGGGCATCGCAAAATTGAAGACGCCGCAGAGTCTGTGAAAGCTGATGGCGCAAAAGCCGAAGAAGCACCAGCGACAGAGCCAACTGCACCAGAATCCGCCGTTGAAGCGCCGAGTGCAACAGTTGAGGCTGAAGCCGCTGAGAAAACAGAAGAAAAAGCAGAAGAAAAGGCAG
>DELD01000024.1:88655-97602 GCA_002354205.1 Micavibrio sp. UBA2705
AAGAAAAGGCAGAAGAAAAGGCAGAAAACAAGCCAGCCGAAACAGGCGAGAGCAAAAGCGAAGAAAAACCAGCCGCGCCTGCGCTGCCTGAACTTGCTTTATTCCGCCTGAAGAAAGGTAAAGCCAACGCCAAGGCGCAGCGCCCGTTTAATAAAAACAAAAAGCCGCAAGCCGCAGGCGATAATAAAGGCAAAAAACCTTTCAAGAAAGATGGCAAAAAAGGCGGTAAAAAGCCTAACGATCAAGGCCGCGTATATAGCGCAGGGCCGAAAAAAGCCGCGCAGGAAGATTCGCCATTCGCAATCCTCGCGCAGCTTAAAGATAATAAGTAAGACCGCCGCCAATGGAAGACGAATACGAAAAAGGCCAGCTACATTCTCCGGTAAGTGAAGATAGACTTCTTCCCAAAGAGTTTTTTGATGTGCTGCTTAACCGTTACCTTCCAGTAGCGAGTCTTACCTATTTAGGCAGTTTACTTGGTTATGCCACTAAATTTGGCGGCATGAATTTTATTGCGCATTTATTCACCAACAATAAAATTTACTGGCTCTCGCTTTATGGCGCAATATGGGTCAGCATCCCTGCTTTGGTCTGGATTATGATGCGCTCTATGTCTCTACTCTCTGACCATGCCGATATCTGGTATAAAGTCACCGCGGGCATGATGGCGGCAACACTGATTTTGAGCCTTATTTTATTCCCTATGGAAAGCGGCCCATTATCACATGCGCAAAACTTTATTGTTGCCGTGCTGCCTGTTCATATTTTGATGTATATCTATTTCGTCAAAGGCGGTATGCCTGTGATGTTTGGCGCGCCGCTTTCCGCGACGGCTGTGGCGTTTTTTGTCTATGGCATGTTCATAATGTAACAAAAGAAAGGCGCATCAATGCTCCCCGCTATATTCGCCCTTGAAAGCACAAAAATCACCGATGATGAACGCGCCTTATTCAAAAGCGCAGATCCGCTTGGCTTTATATTATTTGGTCGCAACATTGACACGCCAGATCAAGTCAAAGCGCTGACCACTTCACTAAAAGACCTTATGGGGCGCGACTGCCCGATCTTGATTGACCAAGAAGGCGGGCGCGTTCAGCGTTTAAAACCGCCGCATTGGGCAAAATGGCCTGCGGCAGGTGATTATCAACAAGACTATAAAAAGCTCTATGATGATATGTATGAGATGGCACAAATGCTGCTTGACCACGGCATTAACGTCAATTGCGCCCCTGTGTTAGATATACGTTATAATGTGCCAACAGATATTATTGGTGACCGCGCCTATAGCGATAAAGCGGATGAAGTGATTAAAGCGGGGCAAGTCGTTTGCGATGCATTTAACAAAGCGGGGATTATTGCTGTCAGTAAGCATTTACCAGGCCACGGACGCGCACGCGCCGACACGCATTTTAAAGAAGCCGTGATTGATACGCCGCTTGCAACGTTGCAGCAAACTGACTTTCTACCGTTTCAAAAAATCGCCGTCCCTTGGGGCATGATTGCCCATGTGATTTTATCTGATGTTGACGCCCTGCCCGCAACACTCTCCCCTAAAGTGATTGATGACATTATTCGCCGTGATATTGGCTTTGATGGCATACTCATTAGTGATGATCTCAGCATGAAGGCGTTATCAGCCCACGGAAATATCGACCAAATTGCACTGAAATGCTTGCAAGCGGGCTGTGATATCGCGTTATATTGTGATGGTAAGCTAAAAGATATGGAAGACATCGCAAATGCCCTCGCGCCAATCGACAATAGTCTTAAATTGCGTTTAGGGCGTTTTGCTTAAAAAAACGCGTATATGGATAATACAGATCAAAACACAGATCAAGACCTAAGCCATGACAATGGCGGCCTGCTTTTAAACCTTGATGGTTATGAAGGGCCGATTGACATGCTGCTTGACCTTGCGCGCAAGCAAAAGCTTGATTTGATGCATATATCCATCCTCGATCTTGCGCGGCAATATCTGAAATTTATTGAGCAGGCCAGTGACTTAAAGCTTGATTTAGCAGCAGAGTATTTGGTTATGGCCGCGTGGCTCGCTTATTTAAAATCGCGCCTGTTGCTGCCTAAAGATGAAACAGAAGAGGACGAGCTCAGCGGCGAAGAAATGGCGGCTGCGCTCCAGTTCCAGTTACGCCGTTTAGAAGCGATGCAAGACAGTGCAGACCAATTATTTGACCGCCCACAATTAGGTCAAGATATCTATTCACGCGGCATGGGGTTTGAACTGCGCACCAATACAGATGCGCATTATGATGCAAGCCTGTACGATTTGCTTAATTGTTACGGCGCAATTAACCGCCGCCGCAATGCATCACATTATAAGCCCGTTGAATATAATTTACTTTCCATGGATGAAGCGATGGATCGCCTAAAAGCCGCCTTTAAAAAACTCCCCCGCAAAGGCAATCACAGTACATGGCTGACTTTAGAAAGCCTTGTCGATAAAGAAGAAAAAGACAAACTTCTCACGCGCTCATCCATAGCATCTATATTTACCGCAGGGTTAGAAATGGCAAAATATGGCGGCTGCGAAATTCGCCAAGATGCGCCGCTACGCCCCGTTTACATGCGCGCCAACATTCAGAAAGAAGCATCATGAGTGCCGATAGTAAAGTTGATATTTCACATCAAGACACACATAAACGCATTGTCGAAGCGCTGCTTTTTGCAACGTCAGAACCGCTTAGCATCGACCAAATTTATGAATATCTGCCCGAAAATGCCGATGCTGGCGCCGCCATTGCTGCGCTGCAAGACGAATATGCAGGGCGCGGCGTTGAGCTTATTTCTATTGGCGGGCGCTGGTCATTTAAAACGGCGGCAGATTTATCAGAGCATCTGACATTACAGCGCCAAGAACAGCGTAAACTATCACGTGCGGCGATGGAGACCTTGGCGATTATCGCCTATCACCAGCCCGTCACCCGCGCCGAGATTGAAACCATTCGCGGGGTAAGTACGGGGCGCGGCACTTTGGATATATTAATCGAAGCCGCATGGGTAAAGCCTGGTCGCCGCCGCGATGCACCGGGTCGCCCCCTGACATGGGTCACAACCCAAGGGTTTTTAGACCATTTCAACCTTGAATCCATCCGCGACCTTCCCGGTATGGATGAATTAAAAGCATCTGGCTTACTTGATAAGAGCGTAGCGCTTGACAGCGCGCTCACAATGGGCGATCTTTTCGAAGCAAACATCAAAGAAAATGAGGATGAGTAAATGGCCCCAAGTTTTTGGCAAATCGGCATTGTCGTATTAATAATTTTTGTGCTTTTTGGCGCAGGTAAACTCCCGCGTATTATGGGTGACTTGGCTGAGGGCATCAAAAGCTTTAAAAAAGGCATGAAAGATGAAAAAGACGGCGATGACACGCCCGCTAAATCCATAGATAAAAAAGACGAATAATTAGCAATGCTTGATTTCGGCTTTACCGAATTATTATTAATTGGCGCTGTCCTCATTATTGTTGTGGGGCCAAAGCAGATTCCTGAGATCATGTATAATTTTGGCCGCATCATGCGCCGCCTTACCTATATGCGTTTTGCATTATCGCGCCAGTTTGAAGACTTCATGCATGATATGGATGTTTCAAAAACAGGCGGCGAGAGCACGGATAGCCTCAACATGCTACCGCGCGAGAAAAGCGCTGAACAAGCGAGCGACGATAGCGGTAATGATGATGAAGAAGATGAAGACTTCCTTGAGCCCATCGCAGATGCAGAATACCCTGCGCCCAAAGCCGTAGAGCCGGAGCGCGAGACATGAACGAAGCCCCGCATGATAATGTCATGTCCCATTTATTAGAGCTCCGTAAACGGTTGATGATTGTCGTGCTCGGATTTGTTATCGCCAGCGCGGTCAGCTATTTTTATGTTGAAGATATTTACAGCTTTCTCACGATCCCGTTAAAAGAAGCGATGGATAATAATGGCAGCGGACGTTTGATTTATACCGGCCTTAGCGAAGCATTCTTCACTTATCTAAAAGTCTCCTTATTTGCAGGCGCGGCAATTACCTTCCCGCTTTTTTCCTATCATATGTGGTCGTTTTTAGCCCCCGGCCTCTACCCCAAAGAAAAGCGCGCTTTTCTGCCTTATTTATTCGCAGCGCCGCTACTGTTTATTGCAGGCGGAGCGATGGTTTATTACGTGATCATGCCGCTGGCTTGGCCTTTCTTTTTAAGCTTCCAATCTTTTGATAACCCTGCGGGACTATCCATTGAATTAGAAGCGCGGATCAGTGAGTATCTGGGGCTTGTCATGGTCCTTATCTTTGCCTTTGGCCTTGCCTTCCAAATTCCTGTCATCCTGACCATGCTTGGACAAATGGGGGTTGTGAGCGCGCAATCTCTCGCGCGCAAACGCCGCTATATAATCGTGTTTTCATTCATAATTGGCGCGTTTTTAACGCCGCCTGATATTATCTCACAAATCGGCCTCGCCCTGCCGGTTTGGGTACTCTATGAGTGTGCGATCATCATTATTCGTATTTTGCAAAAGGCGGAGAAGTAAAATGGTGATTTGGGGGCTATATCTATCCGTCTTTTGGGCGATATCACTTTATTCTGTTTTTCAGGATCTCAAACGCCCAGAGCGCATTTTATCCTCTGTTGAAAATATCCTGACAAGCCTGACGATTACTTGCAGCGTCTTGGCGTTATTTTATCCATTTATTGGACACAGCCTTGCGCCCTTCCTCATTATTCTTTTGCCGCTTAGTGCCTATTTTGAAATCAGCAATGCGATTGGGGATCTAAAAAGCGACCGCTTAAAAGATCAGCTTGGCGAAGAAGTACCGCAGGATATGATTAACAAAATCGCCTTTTACACGCTCAGCGCCATTTTGCTGCCTGGTTATATCGCAGGGCTGATCGTCCTTGTAAAATATGGTAACATATAGAGATGAGCAGCTTATCCCCCCTACAGCGATATAACAAAGCCTTGAGCGCGGGCGAGATTAATAATGATAGCGCACAAGAAAACGTCATGCACGCGCTTGATGATCTCTATAACGCGCTTACCGCCCCTAAAAAATCATTCTTGCATCGCCTGACACATAAAGAAGCCATTAAAGGGCTTTATATCTATGGCGGCGTTGGGCGCGGCAAAACATTTTTGATGGATATGTTTTTTGACGCTCTACCAGAAGACTTCCCCAAAAAACGCCGCCACTTTCACGAATTTATGCGTGATGCGCATGATTTCCTGCACCGTAAACGTAAAGACAGCAGCAAAGACGCTGATGCGCTTATACCAGCTTTAGCGGACTGGGTTAGCACCGATTGCCGCGTCTTATGCTTTGATGAATTTCACGTTGTCGACATTGCCGATGCGATGATATTGGGGCGCTTATTAGACGCGTTATTTGCACGCGGCGTTGTGATGGTCTGTACATCAAACTGGCCGCCAAGTGATCTGTATAAAGACGGGCTGCAGCGCGCACGGTTTCTATCTGCCATTGCCTTAATCCAAACCCATATGCACGAAATTCACCTTGATAGCGATAATGATTACCGCCTTGGGCGGCTTAGCGATAGTGATCTTTATCACACGCCGAATAACCGCGAGAGCGAAAATGCGATTGATGCGCTGTTCGCTGCGCTAACCAATTGTAGCGCCGCCAAACCTGAAACACTCAACCATAAAAACCGTAAAATCATCGTTCCTGCCACCGCCAAAGGCGTCGCGCGTTTCGCTTTTCAAGATTTATGCGAAAAGCCGCTCGGCGCAGGGGATTATCTCATGCTTGCTGAGAAATACCACACCATCATATTAGAAAATATTCCGCGCCTTGGTTATGACCGCCGTAACGAAACAAAGCGGCTGATAACGTTGATTGATGTATTATATGAGCAGAACACGATGCTGATTATCTCTGCTGCGACAGATGCGCCAAAGCTTTATACAGGACATGATCATAAATTTGAATTTGAGCGTACCGTCAGCCGCCTTTTAGAAATGCAAAGCACTGATTACCGCACCTCTCACCAAGAAAAACGCGGCCTTTAAATAAGGCGCGGCATATTAAGGGTTTTTAACCCTTTTTCCCCGCGAAGATGTTAAGCTTATATTATACGAATCAATCGACTTCTTTTTATTAGGGTATTGTAATAATGGGATTTTTATCCATTTTCAAACGCAAGAATAAACAAGAATTGCTGCTGCCAGAAACGCCGCAAAGCAGAGATGCTGTACGCTATGGCGCGGAGCGAAGCCGCGCGGAATCTGGCACAAAAAGCGAACGCTTATCCCTCGCCAAGAATACCGACACCCATCGCGAAATTTTATATTATTTGGCAGAACATGATCCAGACCCTAAAGTACGGCGCGCCTTAGTTCAAAATGCCGCGCTGCCAATACAAGCGAGCGGCGCACTCGCTGCAGATGAAAATGTTGATATCCGCCTCGCCTTAGCTGAGCGCCTGATAAAATTACTACCCGAACTGTCTAAAGACAAACATAGTGAGCTTTACGCGTACGCGGTGCAAGCTTTGGGGACGCTCGCCCTTGATGAAGTGCTGAAAATCCGCCTCGCACTGACGAGCGCCCTTAAAGATTACGCTTACACACCGCCCAAAATTGCCGGTAAGCTAGCCCGCGATGTCGAGCGTAAAGTATCAGAACCGATTTTAAAATTTTGCGCCGCACTTGCCGATGAAGATTTATTGGAAATCATCAGTAAGCACCCTGCAAGCTGGGCGGTACAAGCCATTGCCGGGCGTAGCAAAGTTAGTGAAAGCGTTTCTAACGCGATTATTAAAAGTGATGACATTCCCGCTGGACGCATGTTGATTGAAAATGAGGGCGCCGCGCTATCGAAAGAGCTTTTGATTGAGATTGTCGACAAAGCGCGGACAAAAAAAGAATGGCAGAAGCCCACCGCTTTGCGCAAAAACTTACCGCGCGAGGTCGCGCTTTCAATGCTGTCTTTTGTTGATGATCATATTAAGTCATTACTTTCAGGGCGCGATGATTTTGATGATGAAACCCGCGCGGAAATTGCCAGTGTCGCGAGACGCCGCGCATCATTTACTAATGAGCACCCCCGCAAAGACGGTGAAAGCGCCCTGCAGCATGTCAGACGACTTGCCAAAGCCAAAAAACTTGATGAAGATTTAATTACAGATGCCATGGCGATGCGCGAGAATGAATTCGTTATTGCCGCCCTTGCACATATGAGTAAATCAGATGAAGCGAGCGTCAATAAAATCATGGAAATGCGCAGCGCAAAGTCTATTTTATCATTATGTTGGCATTGCAAGCTTTCAATGCGCTTTGCATTTCGCGTCGAGCAAGACATGGCACATTTACAAAAAGACGAACTTATATACCCCAAAGACGGCACGGATTACCCCTTGCCAGAGGCTGACATGAAATGGCAGCTAGAGTTTTTAGGTATTGCTTAAGCGTAGCCTCTTCCACCGCCCTCACTAGCGCCGCATAAAAAAACCGACCGCAGGAGTTCTCCTACGATCGGCTTAGATCTTTATGACTGACCGGTATTAAGCGGTTGCGGCGTCAGATGCGAAAGGAAGCTGTGTGTCAGCTTCGCTTGCTGCGTTATTCGCCGCTTTAAGCTTTTTTACAGATTTCTTTTTCGCAGGGCTAGATGTTTCTTCTGCAACTGAAGATGTTGGACGGATCATGCCTTGCATTTGTGCGCCAGCTTCGACTGAAAGCTCGCCATATGCAAGCGTACCGCTTACCTCAGCTGATTTGAGCAATGTAAGACGGCCATGAACAATCAGATCACCTTCGAACTTACCAGCAATTGTTGCTTCTTGAATTTCAACTGTACCAAAAAATGTACCATTTTCGTAAATATCAAGAATTTCTGCACCTTTAAGCGCAGCTTCAACTGTACCTTCAACGATTAAATGATCACATGAATCAATTTCACCTGACATGTTAATGCCTTGACCAACAACAAGCTTACGGCCTGTGTCGCGGTCATAATTTGCAGATGGCGTAGATGCTGTAGAACCAAAAGTTGATCCTGCATTATATGATGTGTTGCCTGCGCTATATGCAGGGTTCATTGTGCGTGCTGCGGCTGGCGCGGCAACTTCGCTTGTGCTTTCAGTTTTATCTTCTTTAACATCCATTGTCTTAATCTCTTCTTTTTGTGTTTTGTTATCAGTACTATCTTGCGTAGCGTCTTTTGTTGCTACAGTTTGCTGTGTTTGTAAAAAGCTCGCAGGGCTTTTCATTACAGATTTTACATCTGTTTGTGCTTCGGCTGCGTCGTTATTCAACGCGGCTGCTGCAGAATTACTGCTCGGCTGCGTATCTGTGGTATGCGTTGTTTTTGGTCTATGAAACATTCTCTTTTCCCTTTGGCTTATCTTAAAATATGAGTACCAAAATCACCTGCGCAGAGCCTAAATAGCCGCGCAGAAAAATACTGCCCCTATTTAATGCATCGTTCGCAAAAAACGAACCTGTCCGTTTCGATGATGGGTGGACTTTAGCAAGCTGTTATCATGCTTGCAAGAAATAAAAACAAAAAGTTTGAGTTTTCCATAGTTGTTTAAAAACCTCTTGCGTGGCAAATATTTTTTCTATATAAAATAATGACTTAGTTGGCTTTTAAACAATACGCTTCGGGGCGTTTTATTATGAACAAGCAAGATGTTATAGGTTTCTTTTCTACACTACAAAGACTAAACCCAGAGCCAGAGGGTGAGCTTAATTGGCACTCGCCTTTTACCTTGCTTGTCGCTGTTGTCCTATCTGCACAGGCGACTGATATTGGGGTGAATAAAGCAACGGGCCCATTATTCGCTGCCGCTGACACGCCAGAGGCTATCTACGCCCTTGGTGAAGATAAAATTCGTGATTACATTAAGACTATTGGCCTGTTTAACACCAAAGCCAAAAACGTCTATGCCTTGTGTAAAATGCTAATGGATGATTTTGATAGTAGTGTCCCT
>DELD01000011.1 GCA_002354205.1 Micavibrio sp. UBA2705
GCCGTGAGGCAGAAAGCGTTGAGGATTTACTAAACAAAATCGCGCAGTTACAAGACATTCCAAAACCTGTATCAGCGCCGCGCAAGCAAAGCGCAGCTAAAAGCAATAAACATGAGCGCAAACCAGCGCGAAAACAGGCAGCAACACGTAAAAACGCGAATGTAATACAAACACCCTACAACCTAGCCCCTGGCATGCCTGTTGTTGGACAGCTTCATGTTCAATACGGTCAGATAGACGATATCGGCGCAAAAAGCCAAGGCTGGACAATATCAACCCAAAGCAACGCAATTGTTACAGCACCGTTTTCTGGAACTGTAAAGTACACGGGCGCGTTTAAACGCTATGGGCAAATTATCCTCATTGAGCATGATGATGATTACTTCAGCTTAATCGGGGGCATAAATGAAATATACGTTTTACCTGAAACAAAAGTCTCGCGCGGCACGCCCGTTGGCAAGATGGGTGAAATAACCAAGAGCAACGGTGAAATTGGACTTTATTATGAAGTTCGGTATAAAGGCAAACCAGTTGACCCTAAGAGGTTGTTATCGTCTAAAAAATCATAGTAATATAACATCACATTTTAAACGCTTAAATATAGGTTCTTTCAATGCCCAAGCTATCTTTACACAACTTCATCGCAATCCGCCCACATGCCGTAATGATGGGCCTCGCTTTGTTCACCCTAACGACCGCACCCATGACACATAGCGCGTGGGCTGAAGAAGACAGGATGGCGGGCGCGCCGATGAAAGACATAAAGTCAGAGGGCGACTCGGTCTATGATAAGCTTGATTTATTTGGCGTAGTTTTCGAACGTATTCGCGCGCAATATGTCGAAGACGTTGAAAGCACCGCGCTTATTGAAGATGCCATAAATGGCATGCTCACGGCGCTTGACCCACATTCATCATATCTAGATGAAGATGATTTCAATGACATGCGCATTGATACGAAAGGCGAATTTGGCGGCCTTGGTATCGAAGTCACTATGGAAGACGGTCTTGTCAAAGTCGTATCCCCGATTGATGAAACGCCAGCTTATGAAGCAGGCGTGCAAGCCAGCGATTACATTACACATTTAGATGGCGAGTCGATTATCGGCCTAAGCCTTAGTGATGCCGTTGACCGTATGCGCGGCAAAGTTGGCACAGACATCGAACTGACTATTCGCCGCGAAGGTCTTACGGAACCGCTCCAACTTGTCCTTACCCGTGCGATCATCAAAGTACAATCTGTAAAATTTAAAGCCGAAGATGATATTGCATATATCCGTATTCGCAAATTCACACAAAACACAACAAGCGGTACAATTAAAGCCGTTGAAGAGCTTAAAGAAGAAATCGGCCCTAAATTAAAAGGCTATGTGCTTGATTTGAGAAACAATCCTGGTGGCTTGCTCGACCAAGCCGTTGGCGTTTCCGACGTCTTCCTTGATAAAGGTGAGATTGTTTCCACACGTGGACGCAATGACCGCGACACTAAACGTGACAATGCAACCAAAGGCGACTTAACAGATGGACTGCCTATTGTTGTTTTGGTGAATGGTGGCTCAGCTTCCGCATCTGAAATTGTTTCAGGCGCGTTGCAAGACCATCGCCGCGCGATTGTTATGGGTACGCAATCATTCGGTAAAGGCTCTGTACAAACAGTTATCCCTCTGCCGGGTCATGGCGCGATGCGCTTAACGACAGCACGTTACTTCACACCATCAGGGCGCTCGATCCAAGCAAAAGGCATTACACCTGATATTGTCGTTGAACCGTCAAAAGTTGAATCGCTGCTTCCAAAAGGTGCGTATTTAAAAGAATCTGACTTACATGGCGCGCTTGTCAACAAAGACAAAGAGCCAAAAGATACTGATAAAAAGAAAGACAGCAAAGACGACAAAAAAGGTAAAGATACCGATGATAAAGATAAAATCATCAGTGATTATCAGTTAATGCGCGCTGTTGATTTGCTTCGTGGGTTGTCGTTATACAACAAACCTGTTGCACAGCATATCGAAGAAATCATTAGCAATGAATCTGTTGAAAAAGACGCTGTCCCCGCCGAATAAAGGCCGTGGCAAAGCGCTAAACGCCCTTGGTAAGTGAGAATTATGCCGCCTAAAAAGAAGATAAAAAACAACGCATCAGGGCAATTTGTTCTGCCCGATAAGGCCAAGATGTTTTTGTCTTCTTTTTCTGTGCCGGCATTTATCCTTACGCTTATCATCGGCGCGACATCAATGATTGGCGCAGGTTTCGCGCTTTATAAAACAGCCCCCGCCCCAAGTTATGAATCATGGCCCTATGTTGAAATACGAATAGCAACAATTAATGACCAGACATTAGATGCCCCTGCTGATCCACAGCAGCAGCTAGATGCCGGCACACAAGCTATAGAAAATACTGGCGAAGAAGGCGAAGTAGAAGCAGATACCGCGAAACATGGCGAAGAAGTAACTCATGTAACGGCTGAATATGGCATAGAAGATGACAATAAATACAAAATCGACCTTAGCCACGATGAAAGCCTTTACAGTATAATTGATAATGGTATCACTGTTCCTCGCCGCTCAGGTAGCAATACTGTATTTAGCGCTTATAAAGCACCTTTATTTGAAGAGCTTAAATCAAGGTCTTATAAAGGCATGGTATCCCTTGTCATGGTGGATTACGGCCTGTCACAACAAACATCACAGCAAGCAGAAGATGCGTTTAAAGATTTGCACATTACCTATGCACTGTCCCCCTATGCGCTAAACCCGCAAGAAAAACTCAATCAAGCGCGTAAAAATGGTCATGAAGTCTGGCTTAGCCTGCCTTTGCAATCAAAGCATTTTCCATGGCATGAAACAGGGCCAATGACTTTGTTGATCAAAAGCAAAGCCAATGAAAACCGACGCCGTTTAATTTGGCTGCTTTCTTTGGTTAAAGGCTACACTGGTATAATGGATGTGCAGGACAGCTATTTCACAACATCAGAATCTGAAATGAACAGCTTATTTTCCGCTTTGCGCCAGCATGGCGTTGCTTATATAACATCGGATGACGCGCCTGAACAAAGCCTCGCAGAAAACATTGCACGGACGGCTAAAGTGCCGTTTTATAAAAACGACATCTGGCTAACAAAACAAGGCCGCATGGACGAACTTGATAAAAACCTTAATGCTCTGGGCAAGCGCGCGCTTTCACAATCAGACACATCTTCGGCTGTTGCCTTCTTCCACCCATACCCAAAAGTTATTGAGCGTATTTCACAATGGGCAAAACAAGAAGCCAAACAGCAAGGCATTATTTTCGTGCCCGTAAGCTATAATATGAACGAATATAAGTAAAACCGTTTCTAAGAGCAGGTATAAGCCATGAATAACGTACCAGACCATTTAAGCCTTCCTTACCGCGCATGTGTCGGTATAGCTTTGTTTAATGATGAGGGCAAAGTCTTCGTTGGCGAGCGTATAGACTCCCCAGGAGCGTGGCAAATGCCGCAAGGTGGCATTGATGAAGGTGAAGATTTAAACATTGCCGCTTTCCGCGAAATGCTTGAAGAAATTGGCACGGACAAGGCTGAAATCCTTGAAGTCGGTGCAAAAAAATTACGCTATGATTTACCACCCCACTTACTTGGCCGCCTGTGGAAAAACCAGTATAGAGGACAAGAACAAACATGGATCGCTTTGCGCTACACAGGGCAAGATAGCGACATATGCTTAGACGCGCATGACCCCGCGGAATTTCAACGCTGGAAATGGGTGGATTTAAACGAGATTTTAGAGCTGATTGTACCGTTCAAAAAAGATACATACCGCGAAGTTATTGCGATGTTCAGTAAACACGTTACGGATAAATAGGCTTTATAAACTTATCCATTAACGCCTTATGTGAATCCGCATTATTCGCAGAAATAATAAAGTCTTTATAGTCAGAAGGCTTATAAGGGCTGCCGTCCCATTTACTAACCATGCCGCCGGCTTCTTCAAAAAGCAACACGCCAGCAAGGTGATCCCACGGTTTGCTATGGTGTACCATATAAAAATCAGCCTTACCGGATGCCATGTTTAAATAATGCACTCCAGATGAACGCAAATTATCAATATGTTTAAGCTCCGCCGCGCAGCTTTGAAAATGCGCTTTGAACGGCGTGCGCCCACTATATATCACAGGCGAATAACCGTTAAGTTCAGGAATAGTTTTTGCAGTAGAAACAGTCGTTTTTTGACCGTTTAAATACGCGCCATCGCCTTTAATCGCGCTGACAATATCACCCGTCTTGGGTTGATAAATCCAGCCGCCAATTGTTTCATTGCCCTGAACAAGCGCAACGATCACCGCAAAATCATCATGGTTATTTACAAAGTTGTATGTACCGTCAATCGGGTCAATCACCCATACATATTCATCAGGCTTCGCATCAGTAAAAATATCGAGCGACACCTGCCCTGCGGCCTGCGCCTCTTCGCCAAGAACAAGACTATTTGGAATTAGGCGCTGCAATTCGCGCGTTAGGAATTTTTCAGATTCAGTATCGGCAATGGTTTGAAAATCCTGCGCATGCGCCTTGGTCACAACTTGATCCGCTGAGAGCGCATTGAAATACTGCTTAATCACTTGAGTCCAACAGGTTTTTTGCAGCTGTTCGACATCAAGGCGTAACTGACTAAAATCCATAATTTCCCACTTCCCTAAATTATCTATGTAAAGATGATATAAGCATATTATGCAGGATGCGCCAAGTTTTTTCACTATTCGCGGTGAGTATGCCTGAATGGGGAGACTTAATATGCGGCGAGTTTATATCATAATCAGAGCCATCCCAATTTGCGCCAAATGCACCAGATTCTTGGCAAATTAACATGCCCGGCAGATGGTCCCATGGCTTAAGGCGTGTAAATATTGTAAAATCCTTTCGCCCATGGGCAACGTCCAAATACATATGCGCCGCGCAGCCGGTGGAATCAACCATATTTATACCTTGCCCATGTTCAATAAAATGCGCCTTATCAGCCTTATTCATATAACGCAAAGACGTATACCCCGTTAGCGCGCTGACTTCTTTCGTGTCACTTGCATGTATGGCAACGCCATTTGTGTATGCGCCTTGTCCTAAGGCTGCTGTCGTCATTTTGTCCTGCACCACATCATAAATCCATGCCTTTTGACATACGCCATTTATCAGCATAGCGACCATTACGCCAAATACATCAGAGCCTTTAACAAAGTTATTTGTACCGTCAATCGGGTCGACAATGAATATGGGCTGGTCGCCATGTGCTTGAATATCCTGCGCGCTATATTCACCGCGGGATATAGATTCCTCGCCGACAACCAAGGCGTTTTCAATCAAACGCTTAATATGGTCTTGCAGGAAATATTCCGCTTCGGTATCCGCAATTGTGACCAAGTCGCGCGGCCCAGTTTTTGTGGTTACATCACCGTCTTTTAAATTACGAAAGCGCGGTAATATAATCTCAGCGGCGCAACGTCTTATAATGTCACTAATGTCTTCTATCATAATGCCCAGCTTAACATTTATTCCATCGGATAAATACTAAAACGTTGCGTGAAACGCCCCAGATTGGCAGCAGAAAGTCGTACCTCTAAATGAATGCGGTTATCATTAGTCACTTCATTTTTAAGAACGCTGCCATGGTTATAAAGCCATGACTGCGCTTCACCCGCTGCGGGGCTAAGTAAAAAGGCGCAAGTTGTATCCTCCTTGGTGATAATGTCACCGACTATATCAAGCAGCGCATCAACACCCTCGGATGTCACAGCGGATACAGCAACCTGTCCTTTATCGCCAAGGGTTTCAGGGGTGTGCCCCTCTTCAAGCAAATCAATTTTGTTCAAAACTTCAATAATTTTTGGATTGTCACTGTAACTCACCCCTAGTTCTTCGAGCACCTGAATAACGTCTTCACGCTGCTGCGCGGTATCAACCGCCGACACATCGCGTACATGTAAAATAACATCAGCATATTTCACCTGTTCAAGGGTTGAACGGAAGGCCGCAATAAGATGGGTTGGCAATTCAGATATAAAACCAACAGTATCAGAAAGTATGATCGCTTTATCATTGGGAAGCTTTACTTCGCGCATAGTTGGGTCAAGTGTTGCAAACAGCAAATCCTGCGCAAAAACATCTGCTCCTGTCACATTGTTAAACAACGTTGATTTCCCCGCATTGGTATAACCAACAAGCGCCACAATCGGATACGGCACTTTTTCACGGCTTTCACGCTGCAAATCACGGTTTTTCTTTACGTCGCCAAGCTGCTTTTTCAGACGGTTGATTTTATCGTCAATCATCCGGCGATCAAGTTCGATCTGTGCTTCACCGGGGCCACCCATAAAGCCTGAACCACCACGCTGACGTTCAAGGTGCGTCCAAGAACGCACCAGTCGAGAACGCTGGTAAGACAGCGCCGCAAGTTCAACTTGGATTTTACCTTCTTTGGTTTGCGCGCGTTCGCCGAAAATCTCAAGGATCAAAGCGCTACGATCAATCACTTTACATTTCCATGCGCGCTCTAAGTTACGCTGCTGAACAGGTGACAGGCCGTGATTAACAACGACAAGGTCAATTTCCTCATCCTTCACGGTGTCAGCCACACGTTCAATTACGCCTTTGCCGAATAAGAGCCCAGCATCAACGCGGCGCAGATTTATCACCTCACCACCACGCACATCCAAGGAAATAGCCGCAGAGAGGCTTACAGCTTCTTCCAGACGCGCTTCAGGATCCCTGATAAAATTTACTGTGCCCGATTTACGGTTAACCGGAAGTATAGGTTGTATAATGTAGCAATATTCGCCCATAGAGATTCATGCCTTTTTAAGCGCTTAAATATAAATATATCCCCTGTATGATAAACACACAGAGGATATCAAAAAACTAAATAATCAAAATAATTATTCGTCAGAACCTTCTTCACCATCATAAAGCGATAATGGGCCTGATGGCATAATTGTTGATATTGCATGCTTGTATACAAGCTGTGCATGAGACTCACGACGCAGCAAGACGCTGAAATTGTCGAACCATGTAATAACACCTTGAAGTTTCACGCCATTTACCAAAAAGACTGTAACACTTTGTTTTTCTTTTCTTAATTTATTCAGGAACACGTCCTGTACATTTTGTGTTTTATCAGCCATTAGCTGTTCACCCTTTCGCTATTTATAATTGTAGACCACGTAACGCATATCAATAGTAAAGATTTTGCAATGCATCAAGCTTTTTTTATATTTTTTGAGAACTTATCGCATTGCAAAGCTCTCTATAGTCATGGCAGATAACAGGCATACTGCCTGTAAAAACAGTCTTTTTCAAATCACTTTCCAGCCCTAAACCATAAGTTACGAATATCGGTGAAACCGAAGCGTTCTTCGCCGCCAACATATCTGTCTCTGTATCCCCGACATATATCGCGTCATTTGCCTGAGCGTTTAATCGCTCCAGTGCCAAATGAATAGAATCTGGATGCGGCTTATCGTGCTTGGCTGTGCCGGCCCCGATCACAACATTAAACATATCTTGCCAGCCTAGTTTTTCAACTTCACGGTCAAGGAAACGCTGCGTTTTATTGCTGACAATGCCCAAAACATAGCCCGCCTCATGCAGCGCACGTATAAAACCCTCTGCGCCCATTATTGGCTTTACGACATTTAAATGGTTTTCTTCGACATAAGATAAATATATATCAAGCGCCATCTTAACATCTTTGGGGTCATTAAAAAGGCTGCCATATAAATCACGTGCGGTGAGGCGAATATTACGCTTCGCCTCTTCATCTGACCAAAGTGGCATATTAAAATGAGAAAAAACGTGATTAATGCCATTTTTGATGACATCAAAATTATCGGCTAACGTACCGTCCCAGTCAAATAAGATAACTTTATTTTGCATGATTAGCGTCCGTTAGATCAAACGGATGCGGTAAGAAAAGAAACGCTCAACTTTTGACGTTTCTGACTTATCTGCCAAAATCACAACATGGTCGCCTTCGCGAATGATTGTATCCCCATAAGGAATAATAATATTACCATCATGAACAATCATCGCGATTAAAATGCCGTTAGGCAGCTTTAATTCGGATATAGGCACATTGGCAATTTCTGAATTTTCTTGCACGACCGCCTCAAAGACTTCCGCAAAACCGTTTTTCAAAGAATGTATGTTTTTAATGCTGCCTTTGCGCACAAACTGCATAATTTTAGAAACCGTCGCAGCTTTGGGAGATACCTGCACATCAATACTAAGAGAATTTATAAGGTTGGTATATAAGTCATTCGTGACGAGTGAAACAACGCGTTGACACCCCGCCTGCTTGGCAATGAGGGATGAGAGGATATTCACTTCATCATCATTTGTGACCGTAACCAAAGCATCTGCATGTTCAATATTTGCCTGCGAAATAACGCCTTCATTAAGCCCATCACCTTTGAGGACAATCGCTTTGTTATTAAGCTGCTCACTTAAATATATTGCGCGTGCGGCATCGCGTTCAATCAGCTTGAGGTTAATATTCGGTCTTTTGCGAATGATACTGCGGGCAAGGTTCAAACCAATATTACCGCCGCCCAAAATCACGACATTCTTTGCGGCTTCTTCTTCATGCCCAAACACGGATAACACACGCTTGACATGCTCGCTTTCAGCAAAAAGATAAACCTCGTCTCCAACAAGCATTTGATCGTGGATATTAGGGTAAATGACTTCACTGCCGCGTAAAATTGCGCCAATTTTCACGTTAAGATCAGGGAAAAGCGCCATAAGCTGTTTAAGCTGTGTATTCACAACAGGGCAGTTTTCTTCACAGCGGATACCAATTAAATGCGCGCGACCATCTTCAAGTGAGATAACGTTCGATGTCCCCGGGATATCAAGGCGGTTAAAGATAGATTTCGCGACTTCAACTTCTGGCGAAATGATAAAATCAATTGGCATATTCTCACGCGAGAATAGCTTATGCCAAAGAGGGTCAAGGAATACGGGATTACGCAAACGCGCAATTTTGCGTGAAACGCCGAATAAAGAATGCGCAACCTGACAGGCGACCATGTTGACTTCATCTGAATGCGTCACAGCGATAATCATATCCGCTTCCGCTGCACCAGCCATAGCAAGGACATCAGGGTTGGCAGCATGGCCGACAATACCATTGACATCCATTTCGTCGTTAATGCGGCGAATTAATGAGCTGCTATGATCAACAATTGTAACATCATTATCTTGCTCTCTTGATAAATACGAAGCAATGCTGTAACCCACGCGGCCAACGCCACAAATGATAATACGCATAAATTTTACCCAGTCTTCTTATATGTGTTTGTTCTTAACTTATCTACGCCAGTCTCACTGATTTGCGCGCTGCTGTCTAGCGCGTCCTTAGAGTCTTGTGTGTTAATTTTAAGGCTTTTTATTTTCCGGTGCAGCGCAGAACGTTCCATGCCAATAATTTCCGCAGCCTTGGTAATATTCCCGTTAAAACGATCAAGCTGTGCGGTCAAATAATCACGTTCAAAATTCGCGCGCGCATCTTTTAAATTCATATCAAGGAAATCTGTATGGTTATCGGCCATAATACTCTTGGGTAAGGCAGAAAGAATTTCTGGCGGTAAATCTTCAGGTTCAATGGCGCTCTTGCCGGTTGAACCTTTCATAATCGTCAGCCACTCAATGACATTACGCAATTGACGCATATTCCCAGGCCAAGCATAAGATTTAAGCGCCGACATGGCGGATACAGAAAATGTAAAATCTTCAAGGTCTGAACGGTTACATAGCTCACGCGAAAATTCAGCGCATAGTAATTCAATGTCTTCCCTGCGGTCTTTCAGCGAAGGTACTTGCACAGCGACAACATTTAAGCGGTAATATAAATCCTGCCTGAAATCACCGCTTTGTATTTTATCATTTAAATCATAGCTCGTTGATGCAATAACGCGTATATCAAGCTGAATAGGCTTAGTGCTGCCAAGGCGTTCAAAGCGCTGCTCTTGTAAAACGCGTACCAACTTCCCTTGCGTTTCAAAAGGCATGTCCCCCACTTCATCAAGGAAGAACGTGCCGCCATTGCACCGTTCAAGCAGCCCAACGCGTTCAGGTTCGCCCTGCACGCCCTCTAAACAGCCAAATAATTCAACATCGAACTTATCGGCGTGCATAGACCCGCAGTTTACAGCCATAAACGGCGCATCCGTACGCTCCGAACTATCGTGAATTAAGCGTCCAATAAAATCTTTACCAACGCCAGCTTCGCCCGATAACAATATACGGCTATTGGTCGGTGCAACGCGCGTAATAATCTGGCGCAAGCTCTCCGCTGCGCTGGAAAGACCAACGAGGTGGCGCTTTTCTTTGGTCTGACCGCTAGTTTTTAGTGCTTTGTTTTCACGCTTAAGGCTGCTCAGTTCAATTGCACGCGAGACGAGCAACAAAAGCCGCTCTGTCTTGAAGGGCTTTTCAATAAAATCAAATGCGCCGATTTGCAGAGCTTTCACGGCAGTTTCAATATTGCCGTGCCCGCTCATCATCACGACAGGCAAGGCAACATCACGGCTTAGTTCCTGAATGTCCGTTAAAATGCCGATACCATCTTTGGCACTGTTTTCAAGCCAAATATCAAGCAAAACCATATCTGGATTTTCGGCATTAATTTGCGCGAATGTTTCCTGATGTGTTTCAGCATAGCAGACGTTATAACCTTCATCCTCAAGTATACCGCCGACCAAAGCGCGGATATCAGGTTCATCATCGACAATTAATATTGTTGGTTTTACATCACTCATGCGGCTGCTTCTTTATTTTTATCATCGCGCAATTTAATGGGTAAAGATACCGCCACGCAAGCCCCATCTTCTTGAAGCGAGTCTGCTTTAATGCCAGAAAGCGCCATCGTGCCCAGCAGAAAATCAGGTATCCCCATATATAAGTTACCATTATGGTCTTCTATAATCTTTTTAACAATAGCAAGACCTAAACCTGTGCCCTTCTCCTTGTGGGTAATATAAGGTTCAGTTAAGCGTGAGCGTTCTACACCATCGGGAAAACCTAAGCCGTTATCTTTGAAAATAAAGAATATACGGTCCTTATTTTCATGGACATATATTTGAACTGTGCCGTGGTCTTTGTTGTTTTCTGCATCGCCCTGTGCCTGCACAGCTTCAATCGCGTTTTGTAAAATATTTGTAAAAACTTGCCTGACCTGCTGAGAATCTGCGAAAATTATCACATCCTCATCAGACATGTTTTTATCTGTAAGCGACAGGCTAATATCTACATTATCATGAGCATGGTCTTCAAACACGATCACATCGCGCAATACCTTCAGCGCGTCTACATCGCTCATTTCAGGTTCAGGCATCCGCGCAAAGGACGAGAACTCTTTGACCATATGCCCTATATCATTAACATGGCGAATAATGGTTGATGTGCAAAGCTGAAAAATCTCGCGGTCTTTTTCTTCGATTTGTTTGCTGTATTTACGCTGTAAGCGCTCAGCCGAAAGCTGTATCGGGGTCAACGGATTTTTGATTTCATGCGCAATGCGGCGCGCAACATCTGACCATGCCGCCTTACGCTGCACGGCCTGTAAATCGGTAATATCATCAAGCGTAATCACCGCGCCGACCTGCTTTTCATCTTCAGTTTCAATCGCAATGCGGATCAAAATAACGCGCGGGCCTAGCGTGCTATGGGTAATAGAGAGCTCAAATTGTGAAACTTCATCAGGCTTAGATTGCGCACGCGCAAAGTAGCTTTCAATATCAATCAAAAATTTGTTAATCTTCTCGCCAACAAGCTCTTGATTTGAGTGTTCAAGCAAAGTCGAAGTTCGCGTATTGACGAGGGTGATTTCATTATCCGTATTTACAGCAATAATACCGTGGCTAGCACTCGCCAAGATCGCTTCAGTAAATCTGCGCCGCGTATCAAGCTGCCTGTTTGCATGCATTAAGGCGTTACGCTGATCTTTCACTTCATTGGTCATTGTATTAAAAGACTGCGCCAGATAGGAGAAATCTTTAAATTTCGTATCTTCATTCAGCTGAACCGATAAATCACCCGTACTAATGCGCTCCGCCGCCGTAATCATGTCTGATATCGGCATCACAATCTGCCGTGCAAAATGCAGACCGAGCCATGAAGCGACGACAATTAAAAGCAGCGCGACAACAATATAAATCATCGTGATGGTCACCTGCAACCCTGCATATTGCCCTTCTAAATAAGCATATTGTTTTGAAGCTTCACGCGTCACCGACACATGGTTAAGCACCACAGGGTCAACGAAACGCCCGACCATCAAATACACATCAATATAATTATTCAGCTTCACAATCGCATGAACACGCTCTGCATCACGATTGGTGATAACTATAACTTCGCCGTCATTAGCCTCATCAACATTATCACGCACCATTTTAATAAGATTTTTATCCGCCGCGACACCGTATGATTCAATTGCAGAGCCATTACCTGAGAACAAACCGATCTCAGAGAAGTTACGTATGGTTGACTGGGTTTCTAAAATACGTTGTAAATCTTCTGGATTCGCAGAAATGATCGCCGCCTGACGGTCAAAGTCACTCGCCGCCGCTAGAATATCCGCGCGCACAACCTTATAATGCTCATCAAGATACGCTTCCGCCACTGCATTGGCATTATTGACCGCAAGACTAACCCGCTCATTAAACCAAGACTGAATACCGTAATGAAAAAACAGCGCAGAAAATATCGCCATCAACAGTGCGGGCGCAAGCGCAAGAAAACCGAAAATCATCACAAGTCGCGTTTGAATACGTACCCCAGTTGCTTTTTGCGGCTTAGAAATTGTTTTGCTTTTTAACACCGCAAAAACACGCCTAGAATTCAAAAACGCCAACGCGCAAAGTAAAAAAAGATCCACTTTGAGTAAATCAAACAGCAAATGCGGATCATCACCAAATGGCGGAATTTCAGTCAAAGCAGCATATGTCGCAACCACGCTAACAACGGCGCAGATCATAATAACCGCACCCAAAATGTCCTCGACAACTTTGCGCGGTCTTTCGCTGATCTTGTTTTCACCTTTACCCTTTGGTGAAAGCTCAGATGTAACTATGTCGTTATTCTGCTGCAAATCTATTTTTAAACCTTAACTGTTTACCTCGAACAAGAAGTGATTTATGAATATATCCATACGCCTTGAAATGCAAGGGAAACAAGATTTAGAACACAGCTTAGCCCATGAAAACAAAGTTCCACGTCATAATCGTCGCCGCAGGCTCAGGGGCAAGATTTGGTGATAAAACACCAAAGCAATATTGCACGCTTAACGATCAGCCGATTATCCAATACTGCATTGATAGTTTTCTTTCATGCACAGGCTGCGCATCTATATGCATAGCGATTAACCCTTCCCACAAAAACCTGCTAGATGATGCCCTTAACGCCCTGCCCAAAGCAGCGAGAAACAAAATCACAACAGTAAATGGCGGCGCAGAGCGTTATGACAGCGTTTATAATGCATTATGCGCAATGAACGACACTGAGAAAAACACCCCCGTGTTAATTCACGATGCGGCGCGCCCCTTCATTACCCCACAGCACATTGAAAACGTTGTTCAAGCCACGGCTGAAAAAGGCGCTGCGACTTTAGCCGTGAGGGTCGTAGACACATTACGATATGCCGCAGAAAGCACTATCAGTGACAATGCAAACCACCCAAGCCGTAGCGATTTATGGTCAATTCAAACACCGCAAGGCTTTACATACGGCTTAATCCGCGATGCGCATGAGCGTGCGCAGAATGATTTACTCGGCTACGATAAAGTCACTGATGATACAGGTTTGGTGCAAAAAACAGGTCAGCGCGTTGAGCTTGTATCAGGCAGCCGCTTAAACTTCAAAATAACAGAAACAGAGGATCTTATTATGGCTCAGCAAATACTAGGCCAAAAGAAAATCACAAAAATGGCAACAGGTTATGATGTCCACGCCTTTGAGGAATATGAAGTTATTGGCAACCACATTAAGCTTGGCGGCATAAGCATTCCACACAAATATGAACTTAAAGGCCATTCAGATGCCGACGTTGCGCTACATGCCTTGACCGATGCATTATATGGCCTGATCGCTGATGGTGATATCGGTGCGCATTTCCCTCCATCTGATGACAAACACAAAAACCAAGACAGCGCGGATTTTTTGATCGCAGCTGATAAAGCAGTAAAAAATCAAGGCGGCTCCATTAACCACGTTGATTTAACGATCATCTGCGAAAAGCCTGCCATTGGCCCACAGCGTGATAAGATGCGTGAGAACATTGCACGCTTAATGGGATTAAATATAAAGAGCGTAAGCGTCAAAGCAACGACCACCGAAGGGCTCGGCTTTACAGGTCGCCGCGAAGGCATCGCCGTACAAGCCGCCGTAACTGCAGATTTCGTTTAAGGAATAAAATGCACATGATAAAAAAACTTAAACACAAGGCCCTAAGCGCACGTGAGCGCAAGCAGCAAGTTCTGCAAAATGTGAACAAGCGCAAAGCATATTTCTGGCTATCCACATGGTTCGGAAGCGGTTTAATTACCCCTGCATCAGGCACATGGGGCACTTTATTCTCTATGCCATTTGTTGTTGCTGCCTACATTTTTGGCGGCGCGACCGCGTTGCTTATAGGCTGCGTGATTATATTCGCCATCGGCCTATGGGCTGCGCAGCAATTTGAAAAAGACAGCAAATCGCATGACAGTTCAATGATCGTTATTGATGAAACAGCCGGCATGTTCTTAGCCGCCGCCACCGTAAATGGTAGCATATTATCATTTGTTTTGGCTTTTATTCTGTTTCGCTTCTTTGATGCCTTAAAACCGTGGCCGATATGTTGGATCGACAAAAAAGTAAACGGCGCATTTGGCGTGATGATTGACGATATACTCGCGGGCATTTTCGCCGCCGCCGTATTATGGGGTATTCATGGATTTATTTAACAAAGCAGAGCAAGTCATTAAACAGGCAATCTCTAATGGTTATATCATATTAAGCGCAGAATCCTGCACAGCAGGTATGATTGGCGCTACACTGACTGAATGTTCAGGTGCGTCCAAAGCTTATCATGGCGGCTTCATCGTCTACGATAATCGCGCGAAAAATACATTCATCAATGTCCCAAATGAGATCCTAAACACTCACGGTGCAGTCAGCCCCGAATGCGCCGAAGCTATGGCTAAAGGCACATTAGAAGCCTACCCAAACGGTAACCTATCCATTGCCGTCACAGGAATAGCCGGGCCAGATGGCGGCAGCACAGAAAAACCCGTCGGTTTAGTCTATTTCGGCTGCTGTAACACTAAAGATTGTAAGCTTTACACCGAAAAGAAAATCTTCAGCGGTAACCGTCAAGACATTCGCACCCAAACAGTGTCATACGCACTTGATATATTGCTCCATAACATCACGATGCAACACCCCGCTTAACGTTATGTTAATGCAACTCTTGTATAAATATCGATATATTGAATTTTTAGACAAAGAGCAGCATGGCAACACTAAAAAACAGTTTTTCAAGCGAAGATGCAGCAAAACTTATAGAGATCGCAAAGTTACCTGAAACCTATGAGGCAGCCCTTCAAAAAACAGGCAGTCACGAAACTGCGCTCGCGGCCATGCAAAGCAGCGCGCAGCAGCCTTAGCGGCAGGTGAGGTTGTCTCAACAGGGATCTTTGACGACAACCCGAACATTAAACTAAATAACGTCTATTCTTTCGCACCACCAGGCTATGGCGACCAACAATATATAGACAGCTTTAACGAACGGGCTGAAGCATTAGGCGCAAATGCATGGACAATAGAGCTTCACGGCGATATCTTGCCCACTATCCTTACACCCAATGGCGGCAATTATTTTACACAATATGATTATAATCAATTCGGGAATCGTGCATACCTAACCAATACAGAACACGGCATACAAATAAACGAGAACCCAAGCCCAGAGGAACTTGCAGCCCTGCGCGCCGCCCCTACTGATGGCAATAATTATCACAACACAAAAAGCTATGTAGATGCTGTGCAGTCCGTAAAAAATATCGAACAGCATGGCCCACAGAATGAAGACAGAACAGCATTAATAAACATGTCAAACGCAGCGCCGCCGACAAGCTATGGAATGTAACGATTCCGCCAAGGTCAAGCATTAACCCGCCCGTATTTCAAAATAAATAATGCAAATACAACCTTAAGACTCTTGACGAACGAATCAAAATGATTCATGATTCAGAGGTGTTATCAATCACCCCATCAAAAGTCGAGTCAGAAAAAATGTTGTCCACAAAAGATTGTCTAAACCAAATCCTTAAAGGCGATTCCATCGCATTGATGAATAGCCTAGAGCCAGAATCAGTGGACATGGTTTTTGCTGACCCACCATATAACTTGCAGCTTAATGGCGATTTACACCGTCCTGACAATTCTAAAGTCGATGCCGTTGATGATGAATGGGACAAATTCGACTCGCTCGTCGCTTATGATATGTTCACCAAAGCATGGATGGAAGCTGCACGCCGCATATTAAAGCCAAATGGCTCAATATGGGTTATTGGCTCATATCATAACGTATTTCGCATGGGCGCTTCAATGCAAGATTTAGGATATTGGATTTTAAACGATATCATCTGGCGCAAAGCAAACCCAATGCCGAACTTCCGTGGTCGTCGCTTTACCAACGCACATGAAACAATGATTTGGGCATCAAAGTCCCAAGATTCAAAATACCGCTTCAATTACGAAGCAATGAAATCGCTTAACGATGAACTGCAAATGCGTTCAGACTGGTTCATCCCAATTTGTAGTGGTAATGAACGCCTTAAAAAGGAAAGCGGCGAGAAAGTTCACCCAACGCAAAAGCCAGAAGCATTACTTTACCGCGTCTTACTCGCCTCCACCCAGCCCGGTGATGTTGTTCTTGACCCCTTCTTTGGCTCTGGCACAACAGGTGCTGTCGCGAAAAAGCTCGGGCGTAACTTTATCGGCCTAGAGCGTGAAGATGAATATATCGACTACGCACAAGCACGCATCGATGCAATTGAACCTGACCTTGATCGTGATAGCATTGAAATCCCATCAAAACGCGAAGCGCAGCGCATTCCGTTTGGTTGGTTGATTGAGCGTGGCCTTTTAAAACCGGGCGCCGTCCTTACAGACAACAAAAACCGTCACGAAGCCAAAATTGGCGCTGATGGTAATTTGATTGTTAAAGACGGCAAAAATAAGTTTAGAGGCTCCATCCACAAAGTCGGCGCAGCAATTCAAGACGCACCATCATGCAATGGCTGGACATATTGGCACTATAAAGAAGATGGTAAGTATCAGCCTATCGACCAATTACGCCAAAAGGTCAGAGACCAAATACAGGATAGCAAAGCCTAACCTAGCCCCTGATTAAAGATTTTACACCAATATAATATCTACAAAGTAAGCTGAGTTTTAATAATTCAGCTTACTTTTTATCTTTGGAGCCTTCGGTTTCATCACCGTCATCTTTTATACCGATAATACTATTACGGTTAGCCGTCGTATCAATCTGATCCCGCGGATTAACTTTATAAAGCAAGAACGACTTGTCCTCATTAGCATAAATTTCAACGTTAACAACCTCACCATAAAACAAATGGCCACCACTTTCGGTTTTGCGTATATAATCAAATATATCTATATCATAAAACGTGTAAGCAACACGCCCTTCAACGTCTTTATTGTAATTATTGTGACGCTGCACATATTCAATATATTTCCTCGCCTCAGCCTTCGGCACTGGCAGCTCTTTTAAAGTCAGCGGATACTTTAAACTTACCGCCACATCATTAAGTAAATACTGGCTGTAACTCTCAAGATAATTGCTATGTAACTCACAAGTCGGTTGTTGCCCACTATCAAACCGCTTAACTGGCAATAGCCGCACATTATCAAATTGCGTATCCTCAGATAAAGTAAAAGAAGACGCCTCCTCATCAAAACGTTTCAAACCAATCGGAATACGCACTCGAATACGCCCTGGAAACATCTCATGATTCTCTTTTAAGAAGTCCTTATAACGCTGTTTAATCCGCGCCCACTCCAAATCATAATTCATGTAACGCTTAAAAAGCTTACAGTCATTTAACGCAATAAAGCGTAAAATATGCTGCTCATCTTCCAGATCATAACCGCCGTAACGCCATAAAATAAATTCAAAATTTGTAAATGTGGGTTCTATATATTCATCGCTACGGTAAGGGATTTTATATTCAGAAGGGCCAGCATTTACATTTCGCGAGTTAATAGGCTCATTAGCCCCTCCTTCAGATGCAGATGCAAATATAAAAATAGCCATGAATAACACTGCTATGCGGAATACAAGTCTCGTAAGCATAAATCTCTACCTATAGGATGCTGCGGACCTTACTAAATAAAGTCGGCAATTTTAAGCTGTCTAGCTGATCGTAATCTACCCAATTAGAATCAATACTAGCAGATAATGATGTACCATTAAAATATTCAGCACTCACTTTAGCCACATATAATTTTAACTTAAAATGTGTAAACACATGGTCAACAAATCTATGAGAGTCTAAAATATCTGTATATGCGTCCGCCCAATCATGCACTTCACCTGCATATAATGATGTCGTAGGGAAGCCGGACATCTGTGCCAAAAGCCCTTTATCTGGCCTGCGCTCTATTAGGATACGCGCATTATTATCATCACTTACAATAAAACAAATCGCTTCACGCTGCGGGACACTTTTTGGTTTTTTACGCGGTAACTCTAATGCATGGCCAGCAATTCGCGCCGCGCATTTTGTTGACAGCGGACACAAACCACACTGCACTTTTTTTGGCTGACAAACCGTCGCCCCCAAATCCATCAACGCTTGTACATAGTCTGATGGCTGCGGGTTCATTTGTTCATCACACATATATGGTTTAATCAGAGCGCTTAGCTCCTTCTTCGCTTCAGGCATATATGTTTGCACATTATGATAGCGCGCAAAGACACGCTCTATATTGCCGTCAATCGTTAAACGTGGTTGATTAAAAGCAATTGAACCTATCGCCCCTGCCGTGTATGGCCCGACACCAGCGAGACCCAACAAAGCCTTTTCTTCACGCGGCACATCGCCGTCATATTTCTCGACTATCTGCTGTGCGCATTTATGTAAGTTACGCGCGCGGCTATAATAACCAAGCCCAGCCCACATATCCATAACATCGACGCTCTCAGCCTTTGCCAAATCTGCGATTTCAGGCCATCGCCTAATAAACTTTTCAAAATACGGCTTTACCGCAGTGACAGTCGTTTGTTGAAGCATAATTTCAGATAGCCAGACATGGTAAGGCTTCGCAGCCACGCCCTGACGCGCACGCCACGGTAATATACGTGCATTTTTATCATACCACTCCAAGATGGAATCATTAAACTGAACAATTTCTTGTGAATCAGATATACTATTCGCGTGACTGGTTTTCATATTTGTTCTAACTTGCAGATCTTGCAAAAAATTCAGATTATATTTTAAGGTGCTTTTATAGTATGTCATTAGGGCCAAAACAACTCTCTTATGCCGTTTCGAAGGTCACACGTAAATCGTGTAGCAAGAAATTCATATCGCTTGGCCGCATCCTCGCCCATTGGGATCAAATCATGGGCGAAGAATTGGCGCAATACGCGCAGCCCGTTAAAGTCCAATACAGAAAGCCCAAAAATCGCCGCGAAAAACCATCTGCAACGCTTGAAATCGCTGCGGCGAGTGCGCAGGCAACATTGCTGCACTATCAAGTCGACCTTATATTAGAGCGCATTAACCGTATTTTCGGCGAACGCTGGATCACAGCCATTAAGTTTGTACATATTCCAGCCAACAGCTCAAAAAAACCATCTTTTAGAAATCAAAAACCACGGCTCTCCGTACAAGAAAAAGCAGAGCTAAACACTTGGCTAGAAAATATTTCTGACCCTGATATGCGCTTGCGACTTGAAAGTTTGGGTCAGGCTATGCTAGTTGATAGGCACAGAAATTAAAAAGCCAATATGCGGACATTTAAATATAAGGAAATAAATGCATGAAAGTTAACGCAAACACCTTACGTAAAGGCAACGTTCTTGATTATAATGGCCGCCTATGCGTTGTTGAAAAATACGAAATCATGACCCCTGGCAAGGGTGCATCTGTCATGCAAATAGAAATGCGCGACATTAAAACCGGAAATAAAGACAATGCACGCTTCCGTACACAGGAAACTGTAGAGCGCGTTCGCCTCGATCAGGATGATTATCAGTATCTGTATGCTGAAGACGATAGACACACATTCATGCACCTTGAAACATACGAGCAAATCGAAGTACCTGAAGACGTCATTGGCGCACCAGCACAGTTTTTGCAAGAAGGCATGACATGCGTAATTGAGCTATATGAAGGGCAGGCCCTAAGTGTAACAATACCTGATACCGTAAAGGTTGAAGTATTAGAAGCTGACCCAGTAATCAAAGGCCAAACAGCGACAACATCATACAAGCCCGCCGTCGTTACAGGCGGCATTAAAGTCATGGTACCACCGCATATCGAAGCCGGCATACACATTATTGTTAAAACAGAAGATGCTAGCTACAGTGAACGCGCTAAAGATTAAACATCAAAATAATAAAAATTGAAAAATAAGGAATTATACTCATGGTGGCACGTTCCCCTACTCTAAACGTAATGATGCGTGCAGTTGAAAAAGCTGGCCGTTCACTTATCAGAGATTTCGGCGAAGTTGAAAACTTACAAGTCTCCGTTAAAGGCCCTGCTGACTTCGTTTCAGCGGCAGATAAACGCTCTGAACAAATATTACACGAAGAACTTACCAAAGCGCGCCCTGATTACAGCTTCCTTATGGAAGAAAGCGGTGAAGTTAAAGGTTCTGACGGTGAACACCGTTTTATCATTGACCCACTTGATGGGACATTCAACTTCCTGCACGGTATTCCACATTGGTGTATTTCCGTTGCGCTTGAAAAAGGCAATGAAATTGTCGCGGCCGTGATCCTTGACCCAGTTAAAGACGAAATGTTTTCAGCCGATAAAGGCACAGGCGCGTTTTTAAGACATCGCCGCCTACGCGTATCCGCTCGTCGCGAGCCAAATGAAATGCTTATTACCTGCGGTCATCCAGGCCGCCAAAAGCAGCATTTCGATGCTTTCCATGCTGAAATGCGTATGGTTAATTCAGTCTACCCCGCTATTCGCCGTAATGGCGCAGCCGCTCTTGATATGGCTTACGTCGCCGCAGGCCGCGCAGATGCCTTCTGGGAGCGTTTTATCCACCCGTGGGACATTGCAGCTGCAAGCCTGATCGTTAAAGAAGCGGGCGGCTTTGTGAAGGATTACACTGACCCTAAAGCCAACCCTGTTTACTCCGGCAACGTCATCGCAGGGCATGAACACGCCGTAAGTGAGATTAGCAGCCTTTTAAACAAGGCACATAAATAAGAATAATGATACGCGCAGCCCTTAAACATATTCAGACATGCACACTGATGACTTTATTCAGTACAGCATTGGCTGCGCTTATTATCCTTGCTTTTCACCCCGCCTATGCTAGCGACGATAATGACAGCATTGATGGCTATGAACTTCCTTCAATGTTTGATGACGACATTAGCACGCCAATAGCCGACCAATCCGGCGCAAAACCAAAACAAGCACCGAGCAACGCTCTCCCAAAGGTAACGCAGCAAGCAAAGCCACCGCGCCCCGCACAGAAAACAGCGAATAAGCCCGCCAATGTGGAATATGAAGACGCATTCAAACCACTTCATCACAACAACGCAGCGCCTACGCAAAAAGTAACACCGCGCAAAACAGCAAATGTCGCGCTCCCAATCCCCAGACCAGCAAGTGAAGCGCCGCAAAATAGCATAAAAGCCGACATTGCAAATACCGCGACGATTCCTGCCAAAGAGATGCCAAAGATACAAAGCGATGTAAAACCAGCAACCACGAACAAAGCAACAAATGTAGCAAAAGAAGAAATATACAAGCTATCAGAAGAATTATATGAACGCACAACCATTGCTGTGCTTCCAAAGCCCAGACCTACAAAAATTCTCGCGCGCAGTCAAACGGCAATCAAACGTAATATGCCTGCCGTTCCGCCAGTAACCGTCGCCGCCACACCTCTTGCGCAGCCAGACTTTGTTACGCAGCAAGGCAACGTTAAATCCATATCAAGAATAATGGCCTTAGAGGACGAGACATTAAACACAGAAACCGTCAATAATGTAAGCAATATATCTATCGCGATGCAAGACCTTGAAGACCTTACCGCGCCACAAGCACAACCATTAGATGTCACCAAAGTTATTGAAGACTCTGAACGCGCAGAAAACAACAAAACACAGCCTAAAAAACAGACAACTGAGCAGTTTGATACAACGCAGGCACATCACGCCACATTGTTTTTTGCTTTCAGCGAAACTGAACTCGCAGATGAAATGAAACAAGAAATTGATACTGGTATATTGAAAACACTCGCCGATAAAGATGATATTCGTATAGAGATTCTATCCTACGCGCAGGCCGTTGATGACACCCCCAGTTCTGCACGCCGAGTATCTTTGGCACGTGCATTGGCGCTGCGCACTTATTTACTCTCCCAGAAAATCGATAGCCACCGTATAGATGTCCGTGCATTAGGCAACAATACGAATAAATTGCCCGTTGACCGTATTGACGTTGAGTTAATTAATTAGAGAATCCCGATACCAAGCCTTGCTTTTAGTATACGTTTTGCACGCTCATCCTGCGCTTCGCGTATCAAAGCATCAATTTCTTCTGGCGTTTCATTTGCAAGAAAACTCTGCCTTGTGTCGTCACCTATCAAGAAATACACATCACTTGCGTCACCGCAGCGCTCCTTAATTTCGTCGCGCTCTGCTTCAGTTTTGTAGCGCGCCTCAGCATATAAAAACTTATCTGCATCAATAAGGCGCGGCTTTAGTTTTCTTTCACCACCATCATTGCCATAGCCTTCATTTAGTGTGATTGTTGCTTTAAACAACGTTGATAAATCTATTTTTGCTTCAATCATTTTTTGTCCCTAGATAATTTGCAGACGCGCTTTTTGAATACGGCTAATGCGTTCATCCTCAGCACCTTTTATACGTTTTTTTATTTCGCATATATCTTCTTGAAAACTGCCTGCTGAATAATCCCCATCATAAGTATAATAAACATAGCTTAAGTTTTTACCTTTTTCGCGTGCATTTTCAGTTGCTTCGCCCTCAGCGTACAAATTATAATATTGCTTGATATCATTAACGTTAAAAACATGCTCACGAACACCGCTATCAATTTTCTGCGTTAAAATTATTTCCGCACGGAATAAATCTGCTAAACCTGACATAAAAAAACTCCTTATATTTACATAGCCATAATGCATAAAACCAAAGTTATGTCAATATGAATTGAGATATTCAACGGAATGTGTCCATAAAGTAAAAGTGACAAGCCTTTAACATTGCCAAGCAAAATCTATATTGCTAAATATAAACTATTCAAAAAAAATATAACACCAACGGCAGAATGTAAGGAATCGAACATGACACCACAAAAGTTATTTATGGCCATTTTCGCCATAACCGCGCTAAGCCTCATCGGCTATTCAATTTCATCGCGCAGCGTCAACGCCGAAGCTGACGAAACAAAACCAGTCGCGGAAGCCACAGCAGAACAAGTTGAAACGGTTGTAGAAACAGTAGAAACAGCGGACGATAGCACACAAGCACGTCCATCACCTGATGGCCTTGAGGCTTTCCCAGTAATTGCGCTCGGCGACAAAAACGCGCCTGTCTACCTAGTTGAGTATGCATCGTTGTCATGCGGACATTGCGCTGACTTCCACAACACAATGCTGCCACAGATAAAAGAAGAGTTTATCGATAAGGGCCAGGTTTATATTGAGTTTCGCGACTTCCCAACCAGCAAATCAGGCTTAGAAGCAGCCAAACTTGTACGCTGCATGGAACCAAAACGCCAATATAAATTCATGGACTTGTTATTCCAAACACAAGAAATGTGGGCATTCACAGAAGACAAGAAACCATTATTTCAGCACGCAAAACTTGCGGGCATGAATGATGAAGCCATTGAAGCTTGCCTTGCAGATACTGAACTTGAAGAAAAAATGCTTGAAGGCGTTAAAAAAGCGCAAGCGACATATAGCGTTTCTTCAACGCCGACTGTAATTGCGTTCCCGACAAACGAAAAAATCCAAGCTGTTAACAATTTCAAACTTGTTAAAAAGCAGATCCTTCGTGCACTGGAAAACGCAAAAGCAGAAAAAGAATAACCAAGAATCATCAATATTAGATGATTAGGTTTTCCAAACTAAAGTTAAATGGCTTTAAGTCATTTATTGACCGTGGTGAGCTCGACATAGCTGTCGGGCTCACAGGCATAGTTGGGCCTAATGGTTGCGGCAAATCTAACCTTGTCGAGGCGCTCCGTTGGGTAATGGGCGAAAGCTCGGCGCGCAAGATGCGTGGCTCTGGCATGGATGATGTTATTTTCAACGGCACAGAGCGCCGCCCATCACGCAATTTTGCCGAAGTAACCTTGGTGCTTGATAACCAAACACGTGAAGCCCCTGCCCCTTATAATCAACATGACGATATTGAAATCACTCGCCGTATCAACCGTGATAAAGGTTCAATTTATCGCATAAACGGCAAAACATCACGTGCGCGCGATGTGCAGATGCTGTTCGCCGATACAATGACGGGTGCGAACTCCCCTTCGCTTGTATCCCAAGGCCGCGTTGCAGAGATTATCAATGCCAAACCACAAGACCGCCGCCATGTTTTGGAAGAATCTGCGGGCGTTGCGGGGCTTTATGCCCGCCGGCACGAAGCTGAACTGCGCTTAAAAGCCGCAGAGACCAATTTAACCCGCCTTGATGATATATCCGAGAGCATGTCATCGCGTATCGACACATTGAAACGCCAAGCCCGCCAAGCAGAGCGCTATAAAGAGCTTAACGCCGAAATACGCAAATTAGAGCGTCAAATCGCCTATGTCGAATGGCATCAATCAAAAAGTCAGCAGCAAAATGCATTGCGCATATATGACGCAGCAGAAGCCCTTGTCGCCGATAAAATGAAAAACGTCACTAGCCTGACAAACCAAACAAACGAAGCCAAGCGCGGCTTACCCAAACTACGTGATGAGCACATAAAACTGACATCCGCGCTACACAGCCAGAGCATGGCACTTTCACGCCTTGAGGACGAAGAAAAGAAAATCCAGACCCTGTTAAAAGACAGCGCCGAAAATTTAAAACGCGCTGAGGACGACCTAAACTATGAGACAAAAACATTAGACGACAATAAACAGCAGTTGTTAAAGGTAGAAAGCGAAGAAAAAACGCTCCATGCCCACCTTAAGAACGAAGCTGACATCTTAAAGCCACTAGAAGAAGCAAAGGCAACAAGCGCAGAGAAAGTCAAAGCCCTCGAAAAGCGCCACGAAGCTGAATTAGAAACCCTGCTTTCCGCCACAGCAAAAATAGAATCGCTAAACCGCGAATCTTTACAGCTGAACACCCAACGTGAGCGCATTATACAAAAGCAGCAAACCTTAAAAGACACATTAAACGCCCTAAAAGAAGAGCAAAAATCCCTTCCCGATTTAAAACAGCAAGAAACCCTCATCGCAAAAGAAAACGCTGCTATAAACACGCTAAGTCAAGCCGTAGAGCAGTGCGTGCAGAATGAAGATAGGCTAAACACCGAAAAAGACAGCGTTTCTGCGCAAAGCCGCGAAATACAGCAGCAAATATCAGGCCTAAAAGCCGAAGAAAAAACGCTACAAAGCTTCCTCAGCGCTTTTGATGATGAAACTGTGCTTGATGACATGCACGCAAAGTCAGGCTATGAAATGGCATTATCCCGCGCTTTAGGTGACACGCTTCTTGCGTCAACCGATGCGGGTATGGATAAGGTTTGGACTGGTAAAAACGCGCTCACGCCACCTGCATTGCCAGATAGTTGCAAACCGCTTGCCGATTATGTTGATGCCCCATCAGAATTAAGCGCTGCGCTTAATGCCATTGGTGTTGTTACTGACTTTGATGCGGGAGAAGCGCTTGCGCCTAAACTACAATCAGGGCAAAGCCTTGTTAGCCCTGATGGTTATTTGTGGCGTTGGGATGGCTATCACATGAAAGCCGAAGCCGCAGACCAGCTTGCCACGCATTTAAAATATAAAAACAGGCTTCAAAGTTTAACTGAAGAACTCACGGCATTGACCAAAACACAGAATGATGTCGAAGAAAAACTCGCAGAGTGCATCAATACACTTAAAAGCAACAAACAAAACAAAGCAGAAAATGCACAGCAATTAACCACAAAGCAGCGCGAAATACGCAGCCTTGAAAATACGCTCGACCAGACCGCGTATAAAATAAAAAACATCAGTGACAAAATTACGATGAATACCGAAGCCGCAAATGAAGTAAGCGCCGAGCGAATACAGCTAGAATCTGCTATATCAGAAAAAGAGCAGGCGCTTATCAGCGCCAAAGAAAACGCAGAAGAAGACAAACAAGCACAAATCGACATTTTAAAAGAGCAGCTCAGTGAAGCGCGCCTTACCCACCAAAGCGCCTGCATTGAACTCGATAAACAAATCCAAGAGCAAAACCGCAGAAAAGCCCGCATTCACGCAATTGCAGATGAACGCAACGCCCTTAAAAACCGTACTATTCGCGGCGCAGAGCAACTAAAAAAACTCGCTGCCTTGCTGGATGAGTTGAAAATGCGGATTGAAGAGAATAAAGATAAGCCCGCCCTTATCAGCGAAGAAAAAGAAAAGTTTCTCTCCGCACGCGGTAATATAGAAGAAGAATGCAACAAAGCTTCTGACCGTCTCGCCAAGGCAGAAATGTCATCAAGCGAAAGCGAAAAACTGCTTAGAGCCGCGGAATCAGAGCTTGCCACAGCGCGTGAAGATCGCGCCGCCGCACAGGCCAATGTGCAAAACGCCGAACAGCACTTAACCGCCCTTAAAGAAAACATCCAAAGCAATTATCAATGTGTGCCAAACACGCTGTTAAACAAAGCTGAATACGCGCTAAACCTTGATGACAGCGCTCAAGACATCCCGCAGACCTTTAAACGCCTACGTACCGATAAGGACACAGCGACCATAAAACGCGAAAAAATTGGTCCTGTAAATTTACAGGCCTCTGATGAATTAAAAGAAATTGACGGCGAACTGACATCAATACTTAAAGAAAAAGAAGACCTCGTCCTCGCTATTGATGAACTGCGTAAAGCGATTAACACATTAAACGCCGAAGCGCGCGCAAGGCTGATCGCGACATTTGAAGAGGTCAACAATCACTTCAAAGCCCTGTTTAAGCAGCTTTACCGTGGCGGCGAAGCCTATTTGCAGCTTGTTGATTCGGATGATGCCCTTGATGCGGGCATCGAAATTTTCGCGCAGCCACCAGGTAAAACGCTACAATCGCTTTCTTTAATGTCAGGCGGCGAACAAACTTTGGCCTCTATCGCATTGATATTCGCCATGTTTTTAACCAACCCATCACCAATATGTGTCCTTGATGAGGTTGATGCCCCCCTTGATGATGCAAATGTTGACCGCGTCTGTGATTTGCTTGATGAAATCGCCGCGCACGGGCACACAAGGTTCTTGGTCATCACCCACCACCGCTTAACAATGGCACGCATGGATCGCCTTTACGGCGTGACTATGGCTGAACAAGGGGTCTCACAGCTCGTTTCCGTTGACCTCCAACAAGAATTGGATTTTTTAGATAATGCAGCATGATAATGAAGACAATAAAAATAACGTGGTAAATCCCCCCCCTGACGCGCCAAAGACGCCAGAAGAACAACACAAAGCGAACGAATCTGCCGCTTTTGATAAGCGCCTAAACACGCTAAAACACAAACATGGCCTCGATGAAGACCTTAGTAAAAAAGCAAAAGCAACCAATGATGGCGTAAAGGCAGGCATTGAACTCCTCACCCCCATCGTTGTATGTTTTTTCGTTGGCATGGGGCTTGATAACTGGCTTGATAAGTCACCTTTATTCCTTATGATTTTCTTTGTTCTTGGCGTAATCACAGGCTTTTGGAATATTTATAAATTAACAAAATAGGTTTTTCTAAACTTCACTGTTGCAAACGGTGAAAAAAACCGCTATTTAGTCGCTGCATAATGTTTTTATGCACGTTATATATGTATAAATGAATATAGATTGAGATACAGAGGTACAAGTGGCAAGTCCTACCCATCAATTTGAGATTAAACCGTTAATCGAACTCCAGCTTTCTGGCGTTGATTTGTCGTTCACTAATTCGTCTTTATGGATGGTGATAGCAGCGTTCTTATCTATTGCGTTTTTTGCAATCGCTTCACGTAAACATTCTATGGTTCCTTCACGTATGCAAGCCATGACTGAAATGTGCTACGCCTTTATTGCGAATATGGTGCGTGAAAATATTGGCACACAAGGTCGCCAATACTTCCCATTGGTCTTTACTCTGTTTATGATTGTATTTCTTGGTAACGCTCTTGGTCTTATCCCTTATGCATTCACATACACATCACATATCGCCGTTACTGGCGCTTTGGCCCTAATGGTATTCATTATGGTCGTTATTATCGGTATATTTAAGCACGGCATGCACTTCTTTAGCTTGTTTTTGCCGCCAGGTGTTCCTTTATGGTTGATGCCGCTTGTTATTCCGATTGAAATTCTCTCATTTGCAATTCGTCCAATTACATTATCTGTACGTTTATTTGCGAATATGATCGCGGGCCACATATTACTTAAAGTAATTGCAGGCTTCAGCGTAAGCATGATCAGCATGGGATTTGCAGGCTATGCCCTTGGCATCCTACCAATGCTGTTCAATGTGCTTCTTATCGGTTTTGAGTTTCTAATTGCCTTCTTGCAGGCTTATGTGTTCGCTATCCTTAGCTGTATTTATCTTAAAGATACAGTTGAGCTAGAACATTAAGTTCACAAGACAAGCCTTTGGATAACTTAAATAATTCTCACTTTTACTACTAAAAACTAAACATAAGGAAACGTTAAAATGGAACTAGAAGCTGTAAAACTACTTGCAGGCGCAATCGCTCTTCTACCACTCATCGGTGTTGGTATCGGTCTTGGTACTATCTTCGGCTCATACAACGAAGCTGTTGGTCGTAACCCAAGTGCTGCAGAAATTCTTGATAAGAAATTCTTCCTCACTTTCGCGCTTACAGAAGCTCTTGCGATTTTCGCACTTCTTATCGCGTTCTATCTCGTATTCGCAGCTTAATTTTAAGCGCAGTATATTATGGTGTCAGGCAATTGCAGGTGTGAAATCTGCATTGCCTTACCCAGTATAAGACGACGAATAAAACGCCCAGAATAAGAAAAAGATTAAGTAACTATATACAATTTATAGAAATGATGAACATGAACAAAATTACATCAACCTTAATGGTTTTGCTACTGTGCCTTGGCGCACATAACGCCGACGCGGCAATCCAAAACACTTATTCTGACACAGGCATGTTTCTGACCGCAGAACTTGATAACAGCACTGCACCACAAACAACACATCAGGACAGCGCCGTCAAACGCAGCTTTTCTGAACTTAATAAAATGATTGAACCTGCCGCAGGTGAAGCGCAGACGCATGCACAAACAATGCATGACTCGCACCACGCCGCAGCGGACAACACCGGAGATCATAACGCACATGTTCTTGACGACCACGGCAACGTGATCTCGCACAGCGCAGAGCATGGCACTGGTGGCCTACCGCAGTTTGACCCGACATGGTTTGCGTCTCAAATATTTTGGCTCGCTGTTGTTTTTGCTTTTATGTATATTTTCTTCGCCAAGAAAGGCTTACCTGACATTGCAAATAGCCTTGATGCGCGTGAAACACGCATAAAAACGGACATTGAAAGCGCTGAGAAAATTAACGCCCAAGCGCAAAGCGTTAAGGCTGACCACGAACGCATCTTAAAAGAATCAAAAGACAAATCTTCTGAAATCATCAACACAACCCAAGAAGAGCTAAAGTCTAAAGCAAACGAAGCCGTTGAAGCTTTCCGCGCAAACCAAGATAAAGTCACCGCAGATTTAGACAAATCAATAACTGCCGCAAAAGCTGCCGCTCTATCAGATATGCATGGCGTTGCAGCAGATGCTGCAATGCAGGCCGCTTCCAAAATCATCAATGTTGATGCAGATATTAGCGCCGTCAAATCCGTCGTTCAAAAATTAGATAAAGCTGCTTAAGCAGACCATTGTATTAAAAGGATAAAATTATGTCAGAATTCTTTTCAGACACACATAGCTGGGTTCTCATATCATTCCTACTCTTTGTAGTGCTTGCTTACAAAATGGGACGTGGCTCAGTAACATCTGCCCTAGACAGCCATATCGAAACAGCACGTAAAGACGTTGAAGAAGCAGAAAACCTACGCGTAGAAGCGCAAGAGTTACTTTCTGAATACCAGCGCATGAAACGTGAAACAGCATCTGAGGCAGAAGACGTTATTAAAACCGCAGAAGAGCACGCACAGAAAATCCGCGAAAAAGCATCTAAAGAGTTAGACGCCGAACTTGCACGCCGTGAAGAACAGCTTAAAGAACGCCTTTCTTTAATGGAAGCGCAGGCAATTGAGGAAATGCGCGCCTATGCCGCGGACCTAGCGATCAAAGCGACACGCGAAATTATCGTTGATAACATCGACAGCAAGAAAGCAAAGTCACTTAATGACCAAGCAATAAGTGACGTAGAAAAAAGCTTCGCAGCATAAAATCCGCGCAGATTACATTCTAAATATTATATAGGGGGCTTTTGACATGACTGAATTAAAAGCCCCTATTTATCAACTGCTCGATGTTATGAGCAAGCTACGCGACCCAGATGGCGGCTGCCCATGGGATTTAGAACAAGACTTCGCCAGCATCGCCCCTTACACCATCGAAGAAGCCTACGAAGTCGCAGACGCGATTGACCGCGGCGACCACGATGATATTAAAGAAGAACTCGGTGACTTGTTGCTACAGGTCGTCTTCCACGCGCAAATGGCCAAGGAAGAAAACCTTTTCACCTTTGATGATGTCGCTCAATCCATCACCGACAAAATGATTTTCCGTCATCCGCATGTATTTGAAGATGACAGCGCCGACAGCGCCGCCCATGTCCTTGAGAAATGGGAACAGCGCAAAGATTTAGAGAAAGCCAATAAAGGCAAAGACAAGGGTGAAAACACCAGTGTCCTTGACGACATTCCAATGAACATGCCCGCAATGCTTCGCGCGCATAAATTACAAAAGAAAGCCGTTAAAGAAGGTTTTGAGTGGAATAACGTTCTTGATGTTTTTGACAAGGTGGACGAAGAACTCGCCGAGTTAAAAGAAGCCATAGCAAGCGGCGACCAAGACCATATCTTAGAAGAGTATGGCGACGTGTTATTCACCGTCACCAATATCGGGCGAAAATTAGGTCTAGATAGCGAACACGCCATGCGTAAGACCAATCAAAAGTTCGAAAAACGCTTCCGCGGCATGGAAAACGATTGCCGCGCCGAAGACAAAACGCTGCGTGATATTACATTCCAAGAGCGTGAAGCGCTTTGGAACAAACAGAAGACAAAAAGCTAGGCTCCCCTAAAGATTGCCCCAGTTTACGGTCATATGATTTTGACGCGCGCACAAAGTTGCCCTTTGCAGATATGGTATGACTAAACTCAACATTCTGATTGGGGTCAATATCTAGCCAGCTTGGGTGCAAGCATTCCCCCATATCACAGATACGCTTCGCCTCACCCCAGAAGCCTGCCATTGTGGAATGGTTCTGCGCAGTGCTGCCCCTCCAAGCATCATGAAACATGTGCTGTAAATCAGCATAGCCTTCAAAATTCTTCAATATGTCGCGCTGTTTCTTAGATAAATATTGCAAATAACGCTGCTCAATCTCATCAGTCATATATATCGTATCTAACAAGATACGACTATCTGCGCCCTCTGGCGCCCCAACCTTATACCCCGCGTTACTCACCACAGTACCATCAATACTACTGCCAAGGTCGCACATTAATTTTGTTGCCAAATGATAAGAATAATCGTGATCCCTACAAATATTTACAGCGGGCATTAACTGCATTGTAAAATTTGCATATCGCACGCAGCCTATATAAGGCAAAATTTTAGCATGATAAATATGATCATGAAAATTTAAACCATCTTCGCGGCGCGCCTGCGCTTCATCATTATATGGATAAAATCGCAGCACCATACCATAACGGTTAAGAAATAAGTTAAAACCACCTTCACGCGTATATTGCAAATGCCGATACTTACTTGGCAGCGGTAATGCCATACGATCAAATATCGGCTGCAATGCCGATACATTCGAATATATGCTTTTATTGGTCTTATACCCCGCAGGCAAACCATTTTCTATAAACTCGAAGATCATGCAGACACTATAACACAGCACATTGACATAATCAACGCGCTTTCCGCCATTGAGCATCTTGACATAACGCATAAACAGATATAATAAAGAGTCTAAATAACAAATATGGGACAGGGAAGATTTTAATGACTTTAGACAATCATCTAACAGACATCTTCAATAAGTTGAATAAAAATATCGACAAAACAATTGGCGCAGCACAAAACAATGACGGCAAGCTTGTTATCTGTCCGGGCGGTATCAACAACACTAAACAGCGCTTAAAAACCGTTTTTGGCCTACGTTCGCAATATTTTTATGGCCTAGAGAAAAAGGACTTCGCGGCAAATGAAGCGTTCCAAGAATTCTTTGAAAATGTAAAGCAGCGCGGTTACTGCTTAAAAATCGCAGATATTAAAGAACCTATAAACTACCCGAAAAAACTGCTTAGCCGCGCGCTCATTGGCGCAGGAACTGGCGCACTACTTTGGAAAGTAAGTGTACCTTTTATTAAGCTCACTGGCGCAGCGCTTATGGTCGGCGGTGCTGGCCTCACCTGTCTTCGCATGAGCAATACAGGCAAAGCAAAAGTCACGCTTGATATATACAAGCCTGAAATATAGCGCCCCACCCTGATATTATCCACAATCAGATTAAATGCTGACTAAAAACCATATAGTGTGCGCGGCACATATTGTATGATCTTTTTGCAACTTAACTGTTCAGATAAGGATTATATCTATGCCCTCTACCGTTCAATTGAAACCTGGTGTCGTATTTGGTGAAACATATAAACAGCTTGTAAAAGCATGTAAAGATGGCGGCTACGCCCTGCCCGCGGTCAACATTGTTGGCACAAATTCATTAAACGCTGTTTTAGAATCAGCAGCAAAAAACAAATCAGACGTTATCATTCAGCTTTCAAATGGCGGCGCAGAGTTTTATGCAGGCATGGGGTTTGGTGATAGTTTCAAAGCCAAAGTTCTTGGCGCAGTTGCCGCCGCGCAGCACGTACATTTACTAGCGGAACATTATGGCGTTTGCGTCGTTCTTCACACCGACCACGCCAATAAAAAACTTGTCCCTTGGGTCGAAGCGTTAATCGAAGAAGGCCGTAAATACAAAGAAAAGCATGGTGTACCGTTATTTACATCGCACATGATTGACCTTTCTGAAGAAGAACTTGATTACAACATTTCAGAATCTGCCCGCATCCTTAAATTGCTTGATGCGCTTGATATGAGCATCGAAATTGAACTTGGCTGTACAGGCGGTGAAGAAGATGGCGTAGGCAGTGATGATATTGACGATGCTCGCCTTTACACACAGCCAGAAGACGTATTGCTTGCCTACGAAACATTAACGCCGCTTGGCCATTTCAGCGTTGCCGCATCTTTTGGTAATGTCCATGGCGTTTACAAACCGGGTAATGTTGACCTCCGCCCTGATATTTTGAAAAACTCTCAAGCCCTCGTCCAAGAGAAAAATGGGCTAGAAGCCAACCCTATTGACTTGGTGTTCCATGGCGGCTCAGGTTCTGAAAAAGCAAAAATCACCGAAGCCATTTCTTACGGTGTGTTTAAAATGAACATTGATACAGACACCCAGTTTGCCTTTGCCGAAGCGATTGGCGATTATGTCGAAGCACACCCAATGGCGTTTAACTACCAAATTGATCCAGAAAATGGCGAGCCCTATAAAAAGCTCTACGATCCACGAAAATGGCTGCGTGAAGCTGAAAAATCAATGATTGCTCGCCTTGATGAAGCTTTTGTTGATCTCGGTTCAAAAGGTAAGTCACTCGCAACGAGCAAAGACCATGCGGTCGCAGCTTAAAGACAAGCTCTCACCTATAATTAACCTTCTAAAGTAACGGGATGCCACAGCACATCATCAATATGTGCGGCACCCGTTATTAGCATCACAAGACGATCAATGCCAAGCGCAATACCGCTACATGCGGGCAGCCCCTGTTCTAACGCCGCAATCAGCTCTTCATCCACGGGATAACGCTCTCCATAGGTCGCTTGCTTTGCGTCCATTTCGCTGACAAAGCGCCTACGCTGCTCTTTCGCGTCTGTTAGCTCCCCAAAGCCATTGGCGAGCTCTACCCCCGCTATATAGACCTCAAAGCGTTCTGCATAGCGCGGATCGTTTTGTTTAACCTGCGCTAAAGCCGCCAAACGCTTTGGGTAATCATATAATATGGTCGGCTGCGCCATGCCCAGATGCGGCTCAATATATTCAAGCATTACACGGTGGAATAAATCATCCCAGCCATCATCAGCGGCAACATGAAGCCCCTTCGCTGCAATTGTGGCGGCAAAACCATCACGGTCATCTAAATAAAGATCCAAATCGATATCCGCATAACGCGCGAAACATTCTTTAACGCTTATCTTCTGCCACGGCGCATCCGTATCAACGCTATGCCCCTGCCATTTATATGCATCAATACCTACTATATCAGCGCAATGCTTTATCAGATCTATTGTTTCAGCCATTAGAGCTTCATAGCTATGCGCCGTATTATACCATTCAATCATCGTAAATTCAGGGCTGTGCAATTTTGTATCGTCTGCGTTACGAAACACATGGCAAATTTGATAAATCCGTTCTAGCCCCGCTGAGAGCAATTTTTTCATTCCAAATTCAGGGCTAGTATGCAAATACAAGTTTTGCTTGCTTTGCAGTGACACATCTTTATATTGCGTTTGAAAGGCATGTATATGGGTATCCATACACGGGCTAATCTGCAAAATTGGTGTTTCTACTTCAAGGTAATCAAGCCCATCGAAGAAACTGCGTATCGCACTTATGATCGCGCGGCGCTGCTTTAGACGAGCGATTTTCGCTTCAAAAGTAACTTTTTCAAAAAACATGCTTGCAATCCTTTACTAAATTATGTAGAAACACGTTCGGAATTTATATTAGGAGCGAACAAAATGAAAGCCGATATTCATCCTGATTACCATGAAATCACAATTGTGATGACTGATGGTACAGAGTATAAGACAAAATCAACTTGGGGCAAAGAAGGCGACATCATGCGTCTTGACGTTGACCCACTGTCTCACCCTGCTTGGCAAGGTGGCACACATCAAGTTGTTGAAAAAGGTCAGCTATCTAAATTTGAGAACCGTTACGGCGCTCTATTTGGTGCTAAAGAGTAAGACTTTTTACATTCTAAGATTTGACCCTTTGGGGTCTATTTCAACAGCCGGGAATCCCTCCTCTCGGCTGTTTTTTATATTGGAGGGGATAAAAATATAACAATAAAAATATATGGGGAAATTTCATGGCTACTTTTACAACAAAACAAAAATTACAAAACGACACACTAACACTCACCTTTACTTTCAATGTAAAATCAAAAGATAATCGTAGCATACAGCGTCAATCTGAATGCGTCATTAAAGCGCCACAGCATATCACCTTAACGCCAGCACACGCACAGCAAATAGAGACCTTTTATACCAATCAATACTGTATTCACGCTGCTATGCTACTTGAAACACACTCAAAAAATTATAATTACGCGGAATATATGGCGGCCTTAAAAGCAACGCCGCCAAAAACGCTTTCAACCGCCAATATCAGCCGTAAAGATCTTGAGGATATGAACGATCACGCGATGAATGCCCATCGCGGCGCAACGCGCGCTGAAATCGATTCAAATAAGCTCGTCAATGGTCGCGGCGTAAGAAGAATGATTCTTGATACCCAGCTGGACTACACAATATAAATTGTAACTATAGAGCCTAGTTTTTGCTGAACCATTTGATGGCTTCGTATAAACACGCATCTCGTTTCGGCGCAAATTTTTCAGCAATCCACCACTCTTCAACATGGCGTAAAGCCTTGCCTAGCCGCGCGCCAGGCTCATAGCCTTCTTCAATCAACATCCCGCCATTAATCGGAAAAATAGGCGCAGTCCAGTTTTTTACTTCTGACAAAATAAATGCAAGAGTATCTTTGCTGATGCTGCCTGATGCGTATAGGTAAATTACCCCTTGCGTAAGAGTGCTGTGATTATAATAATATAAAAAACAATCAATCGTTTTATGTGGGTATTCCCCGATAAACCTTGAAAGCTCACTAAGTGTCGAAACATCCCGATTAGAGAGGCTTAAATGCGTTTTCACCGCCAAAGAGCCGCCTGAGCAAATCAAAAACAGCCGCCCAATCAAACTGTAAGCATCATACTGTTTTTGCACGGCGCAAAAATGATCCAAATAAGCGCAGCTTTTCCCAAACCATGAAAAAATTGGGTAAGAAGCAAGCATATTCACAGCCTTTTGTGGCGCATCACTCTCCAATATTTTAAATATCTCTGCTGTAACTCTTTCTTTTGAAACGCGCTCTAGCCCTTCAACTTCTTGTGTGAAAACATCAAGAATATCGTTATCAAATGCCATATCATAACGTGCGCAAAAACGGAAATAACGCAATATACGCAAATAGTCCTCACGCACACGCGCCCGAGCATCACCAATAAAGGCCACGCGGCGTTCGTTTAAATCAGACAATCCTTGCCCTGTCGGGTCATAAATATGCCCTCTTAAATCCATCAACAGGCTATTAAAAGTAAAGTCACGCCGCTGTGCATCTTCATGCCAATCTGTTGAAAAAGCCACAACGGCGCGGCGACCATCTGTGGCAACATCCCTGCGTAATGTTGTGATTTCCATTGATACACCATGACTAACCGCCGTTACTGTGCCGTGCTCAATGCCCGTTGCAATGGCTTTGATATTCGCCTTACTCAGCCTGTCCATAACCTCTTGCGGTAATAAGGGGGTTGCAATATCAATATCGCTACTTATATGTTTTAAAACGGCGTCGCGTACACAGCCGCCGACAAAAAGGCAGTTGTAATCAAGCGCTTTAAAAACCTGTTTCACACCAGTCTTTTTATAGCCCGCCGGCAACGTAATTTTTTTGGACACAGCAAGATCAATCTGCATAACTTGAAACTTTAACCTATTCGATATCTACATAGTATTCTTAATATACTAAAATATTAGAAACGATAATAATTCTATTCATTCTGATTCAAAGCAAACTGGATAAAAAGTAATGACCGATAAGAACAGCCTAAATGACCAGCTCACTCACGCCTCAGAAAAACTACAGAAAATCAAAACACAACTTTCCACAATTATTCTGGGGCAAGGCCGCGTTATTGATTTAACTTTAACATGCTTAGCGAGTGGCGGTCACCTTATTCTTTTAGGTGTACCAGGGTTAGCAAAAACCAAATTGGTTGAATCTATCGGGACAATTATGGGCGTAGATACCAAGCGTATTCAATGTACACCTGACCTTATGCCCGCTGACATTATCGGCTCTGAAATTTTAAGTGAAGCCGCTGATGGCAAACGCAGTTTTTCATTCGTTAAAGGGCCGATATTCGCACAATTACTTATGGCTGATGAAATTAACCGTGCCAGCCCTCGCACGCAATCCGCACTATTACAAGCTATGCAAGAACACCAAGTCACCATCGCAGGTAAGACATATGATCTGCCGTCACCGTTTTATGTCCTTGCCACGCAAAACCCGCTAGAACAAGAAGGCACATACCCTCTACCCGAAGCACAGCTTGACCGTTTTATGATGGAAATTCAAATTGATTATCCTGATTTAGACGCTGAGCGCAACATGGTCTTGGCAACCACCACCAACGCCCCGCAAGTACTCCGCGCCATAGCATCGCCGCAAGATTTATTAGACATCCAAGCTCTGGTCAAAGACATGCCGCTGCCGGAAACTGTCTTAGATTCCATCGTTACCCTTGTGCGTAATGCACGCCCTGAAACATCTTCGCAGAAGATTGTTAAAGACTATGTTATTTGGGCTCCGGGGCCTCGCGCTACACAGTCTCTTGCTTTGGCTGTACGTGCTCATGCCTTAGTCAATGACCGTCAAGTGCCGACTAATGAGGACATCAGGTCGCTTGCGCGGCCAATCCTTAGACACCGCATGAGCCTTAACGCGCACGCAATGGCAGACGGCATCACAATCGAGCATATTGTCGATCACCTTATTGAAGAATTCTGTTAACTTAAGGGCCAAGGAGGCAAATCGTGGCTTTGTCGCGCTTCATACCATCCGTATCAAAACAGGATCATAAGAAACTAAGCGCGGACTTCATCATGCTTGGCGCTGAAAGCGCAATGGCAAAAACACCTGATTTCAGCCACCTTATCAACAAGTTCAGAACGCCTTATTTCACCCACGGCCATCAAGGACAGCGCCGTTCAGGCACGGGCGCAGATTTTTGGCAATATAAAGAATATCAAGATGGTGATAACAGCCAAAACATTGACTGGCGAAAGTCAGCCAAAGGCGACACACACTATATACGCGAGCGCGAATGGGAAAAGGCGCAGACAATCGCCATATGGGTCTCACGCAGCCGCATGATGCAATTTGCACATAAATCTGACCCGTATAGTAAAGCGCAATACGCCGCCATACTTGCCTATATATTAAGTGCTAAATTCATGGCAGCAGGCGAACACATTAAGTTCATTAATGCGCAGATAAAGAGCCTACATTCCCCCGCACAACTACCGCATTTTGCACATAGCTTAGCCGAACATTGCGGCAAAACAATTCCGCATAACAAAAGTGATGTGGGACAAGTAAAAAGCTTTCCCATTTTAATTTCTGACTTTTGGGAAGACCTGGCAAGCGTTGAAAAACAAATAAAACAGCTTTCTGCCAATAACTTCCGCGGCCTTGTGATTCAAGTCACCTCCCCTGCGGAGTTATCCTTGCCCTATAAAGGACGCGTAATTTTAGAGCCCACATCCGCAGACAGCGCAGAGAATTTCACGATAAGCAAAATTGAAGATGTGAAAAAAGAATATACGCAGCGCATAGAAACGCATCAGCGCGAAATAATGCACATCGCCAACCAATATGGCTGCCAGTACATTCACCTCAGCACTGCACGCGACCCTATCGACGCGACCATGGATATCTACCGCAGCCTTGCGGGGCTAGCGCCAGAGGCCACTCCGAACGCAAGTAATACAGAGGCTGAAAGATAATGGATATTTTCGCGAATTTAAGCTTTATGACGCCGCAATTATTATGGTGCTTGTGCCTGCTACCGCTTTTGTGGTTCATTTTTAAAGCTATACCGCCGCAGCCAAGACCATTAGAGCTCCCCACCGCACGCTTCCTTATCGGCCTAGAAACGGAAAACGCCGCCAGTGATAAATTGCCGTGGTGGTTAAAACTGCTACGCGTTGTTTTATTCACCGCCATTATTATCGCTGCCGCTGCGCCTTATATTAAGCCCCATGAAGAACTCACAATCAAAGGGGAATCGCTCGCCATTATTGTTGAAAATAGCTGGGCGGCAGTGCCCCATAGCGACGCACAAAAAGACAAGGCGTTATCCCTCATCGCCTTAGCGGAGCAACAGAAAAAAACAGTTTTATTGATCAAAACAATCCCCGACCACGAAAAGCAAAGCCGCATAACCCTACGCACACCCAGCGAAGCCCGCAGCATGGTCGAGCATATCAAACTCTATCCGTGGAAAGCCAATCATGTTGCTTTGCTGCAAGAGTTAAAAGACAATACAGATAAGCTTAAAGCCGCAAAGACATTTCATTGGCTGGGTCATGGTTATGATGATGGCGACTTACAAAGCAATATTGCATATTTAAACAAACTCGGCAAAGTTGATTATTACAAGCCTGATGACAGCGCCGCTGCACTGGTTATAAAACGCGCCCTAAACGCCGAAGGAAGAGAAAGCCATAAATCCATCCAAATTGACGGTGCGTTTAATGACAATAAAAAGGCGCTACGCATTACAGCAAAAGACCAATTTGACAACGTTCTAAGCTTCATCACCTTAAAAGATATAAAAAACAATTCTGATACGGATATTTCCGCCCTGTGGGACGGTATCGAAATGCAAGATATTGCGCCCAGCTATTTACAGGCCAGCACATTAAAGCATGCAGGCTCTGTGCGTTATGTATCAGCAAATATCATCAAGCAGCGCGTTGGTATCGCAGCTGCAAGCGATACAATCAACCGTGAAGAATCTCCGCTTATACAGTCGCTTTACTATTTAAGCAAAGCCGTTGAAGGCAAAGCCCCGCATAACATTGCCCCCATACATGATTTGATAGAATGGAAAGCAACGCTTATTATCATCCCTGAAAATTACGCGCTCTCAGGCAGCGACACTGAGACACTTACAGCATGGCTTGAAAATGGCGGCACTCTACTGCGCTTTCCACCAAATGCTAACATCAAACAGCAAGGCAAAGTTTTAATGCCTGTCGAATTGCTAGATGATGAACGCAATATCGCAGGCCGCCTAGATTGGCAAGAACCACTCACATTAGGGTCAATTCCCCAAGACAGCCCCCTAAGCGGCATCGCGGAGGATAAAACGTTAGAAATTAAGCGCCAGATACTCGCCACACCAGCGATGAGCAATGCAGCCACTAGCTGGGCATTAGCAAGTGACGGCACGCCATTAATCACGGCAAAGGGTTTCGGCAAAGGGCGCATTATTCTTATGCACACACAAGCCAAACCTGGTTGGTCGAACCTGCCTCTAACCGGTTTTTTCATTAATACCCTGCACCGCATTGTTGATATCTCCACAGGCGCACGCATTTCCGTTGACCGCAGCACTGCCCTTTCAACCGATTTAGAAAATGCGAGCTTCACAGCGTATAAAGTAATTAACGCCAATGGTGACCTGATTGAACCGCCAAGCGAGCTAAATGCGCAAAACCTTAAAGACATTCAAAGCAAGCCATTATCACATAATTTATGGCCCGGTATTTATCGCAGCAACAATGCTGAAATTATTGTTAATCTCGGTGATAAAATAAACGCGATCAAAACCATATATCCGCAGCAGTTAAAAGCCTCTGTTAAGCCCTATATCAAGGAAAGGAACATTAACTTACTACCTTATTTCATTGCGCTAATTATCGGCTTAATTTTAGCTGAGTGGCTGAGCGTCGCGATACTCACAGGCTTTACACCATTTTATAAAAAACCGTCAAAACACTCACTATCAACATGGTTGCTTATTGGCTTGTGCGGCTTAATGCTTACAAGCCCTTCTTTTGCACAATCAGCAAATAATGATGACGAAGCGCAGCGCGCAAATTCCCTGAACCTTGCATATATCAAATCCGGCAACCCGATCATCGATTCTATGGCTGAGAAAGGCCTGCGCTTTGTCGGCAATGCACTCGAGGCACGCACAGCCCTATATGATGTCAAAGTTATGGGCGTAAAACTCGATAGTGACGAGCTTGCTTTCTACCCTGTTTTATACTGGCCGCTTACCACCGCCGAACTGCGCGAAAGTGAATATGCCGCACTTAACAAATATATGAATAGCGGCGGCATGTTATTTATCGACATGCGTAACGGGCGTAAAATAAGCCAAGCACTTTATAATAAAAACAGTGAGCTGATAAAACTTGGCAATCACCTTGCTGTGCCACTACTTTCACCGCTGCCTGAAAACCACGTTCTGCGCAAAAGCTATTACCTCCTTAGCAAAGATAATATCGCAGGGCGCTATAAAACAGGCGATATCTGGCTCGATTTAGGTAACAGCGCCGACAAAAACACACCAAAAGACGAACAGGACAGCCAATATGTCGCGCGGCTCTTAATTGGTGCAAATGACTGGATCGGCCTATGGTCAGATGAAAGCGCTGATATATATGAGCGCGAAAAAGCATTGCGCTTTGCCATCAATCTTATTATGTACGCCTTAACTGGCACGTATAAACAAGACCAAGTCCACACAAAAGCAATATTAGAACGCCTTGATAAACGTGAACAACAACTTAGAGGGCGCAATGAATAAAGAGTTTTTACAGACAGAGCTTGACTTCACACCATTAATTTCTAGCTCGCAAATTTTTGCGCTTACGTTACTGTGTCTTGCTTTTATCGTTTTCTTTATAATCTTTCGAAAAAAAGCCCTGCTGCCGCGCGCCATTGCTCTATGCGTATTAATTGCAACGCTACTCAGCACATCAATACTCTCAACCACCACCCATAAAAAAGATGGCATCGTACTGGTTGTCGCTGATGAAAGCTATAGCAACACAATTGACGGGCGCGACCAACAAACACAAAACGCATTAGAACAAATAACCCAGAAAATTGATAAACAATCAGGTGTTGACTATAAAATCATTAATGCGCCAAACGCGCAGGATAAATTCAGTGAAACGAACCTCTTTAAAGCCATAGATAAAGAGCTTTCAAACATCCCGCCCAAACAGCGTTCAGGCGTGATTATTATCTCTGACGGTAACATTCATGATATTCCTGACCTTAGCGCCACACAGACGCGTGATAAATATGGGCCAATCCATCATGTCATCACAGGCAAGGCCAGTGAAAAAGACCGCCGTTTAGAGATTAAAAAATCTCCCTTATACGGCCTAAAAGGCAGCGAAGCACAAATTGATTTTGTCATCCATGACACCGTAACGCCGCCCAACACGCCCGTCCAAGTAAGCATTACAACGCCCAATGGCGAAAAACGGATAATCAGTGCCCGCATAGGCAAAAAAGAAAGCGTTTACATTCCTATTGAGCATGCAGGCGTGAATCCGGTTGAACTTAATGTTGAGGCGCTTAAAGGTGAAATTAGCCTTGCTAATAATCGCCGCGCCGTACTTATTCAAGGGGTAAGAGACAAACTGAATGTCCTGCTTGTATCGGGAGCGCCGCATGAAGGTGGGCGTTATTGGCGCAGTTTGCTGACATCAGACGCAGCTATTGAGCTTATTCACTTTACCATTTTACGCGATATTGATAGTCGCGATAACACACCGCGCAATGAAATGGCGCTTATTCCCTTTCCTCATCAACAGCTTTTTCACAAACAGCTTGATAATTTTGACCTGATTATCTTCGACCGTTACCGCAACCAGGGCATTTTGCAAGACAAAACCTATAAAAACATCGCAGATTATGTACGCGCTGGCGGTGCATTACTTGTCGCAAGCGGCCCTGAATACCTCAGCGATAAATCCGTTTATAAAACGCCGCTAGAAGACATCTTATTAGGCGCGCCAGATAACGACCTCTACGAAACGGCCTTTAAACCAAAACGTACAGCCTTGGGGAAAACACACCCGATAACGCGCGCCATTGCGGACGGGCAGTTTGACGGCGAAAACTGGGCAAGCTGGCTCAGACAAATCAAAGTCGCTGCGGGCGATGAAAAAGTACTATTAAGCGGTCATAATGATTTGCCCTTGTTATTAATCGGAGAAAAAGATGACGGGCGCGTCATTCAACTCACTAGCGATCAAATATGGCTTTGGGCGCGCGAATATAAACAAGGCGGCCCCTATATTGATTTAATGCGCAAAATGATCCATTGGCTGCTTAAAGAGCCGAGCTTAGAAGAAGGTCAGATCGAACTTAGCTTGCAAGGCGAAACCATTCGTATCAAGCGCTACACAGCGCCTGAAGATGAAACAGTGAGCTACACCACGCCAAGCGGCGAACAAAAGCAAATATCTCTACAAAAATCACCTGACGGGTTATATAGAGCGTCTATTACAGCCGAAGAACAAGGCCTTTACAGCTTTCAAGCGGGGGCAAACAGCGCCTATATTATATACGGCGCTTACGACACGGTTGAGCAAACAAAGCTCATACGTTCAAAAGATACAACGCGGGATATTACCAGAAATTCTGGCGGGACTTATTTTGAAGCAGATAAAGTTGAAGGGATAAGCACCAAAATACTTACCCCTTCAATCAACAAAAAATATTACGGCCTGAATACTGCTGGGTTCAGAGAATCTCAATATGCCGAGACTTTAAAAATTAATTTTGCGCCAGCGCTACCCAACTGGGCGTATTTTTTAATATGCGGCCTATTTATGCTTTATGCATGGCACAGAGAAAGCAAGTAATCGTAGCTTCTGGCGCCAAACTTATAATTATTTTGTAACCAAGCCGAGTTCCTGCGCTTTGAGCGCAGCCTGCGTTCTGTTCTGCGCCGACAGCTTTTTACAAATACCGCGTACATGCAGTTTAATCGTCACAATTTGCAAATCGAGCGCGCGCGCGATGTCTTTATTTGTCGCGCCTTTAACCAAATAGCTAAGAACCTCTTTTTCGCGCGGCGTAAGTTTGAATTCTTTTGATTTGAAATCGTATTGCGCTTGCGCCTCGGACAAATTCGCCGTTCTTTCTCCAAAATATGAAGGCTGCATGCTGCTATCATAATTTAGCACCGGATAAAAACGCTCACCTGTCAAAACAAGTTCTATCGCCTTAAGAAATGATTTACTCGACATCGTTTTCGGGAAATACGCAATTGCGCCCAAATCCATAATGTCTTTTATGTGATGAGGTTCAATCACACCAGACATAATCGCAAAATCAATATCTGGATAGCTTGTAAACAAGTCTTTAAACGTGCTAATGCCTTCCACGCCAGGCATCATCCAATCCATAATTACTAAATCATAATGGGCATCACTTTTTTTAAGTAAATCTTGCACTTCATAGGCAGACTTACACTGAATGATTTCAGCATCGGCCTCTGCGCCGCTTACAAACTGTGAAAATAAATCCCGAAACAGGGCGTGGTCATCAGCAACTATCAACTTCATATCTAAACTCCTTTTTACTGCACGCTAAAGAACATGCAAAAATCTCACCAAAAACAGCACTAAAAATACGCAGCAATAACAATTGGTTACCAACCTGAACAAAAGCAACACATATAGAAACGAAAGTTTAGTATCATAATGATACTAAACTACCCCATAATGGGACAGTTACGCCAAAAGGTCATTGACCATAATATAGACCGCTAGCATTAGGTGCACTAACCATACTGGCAGTATCTACATCATGTAGAATATAATTATATACCGAAGCCCCCTCCGTTACACGCATTACATAATTGCGGGTCTCGGAGTACGGTATTAATTCAACCCAGTCTACCCAGTTAATATCACCCTGCCGAGGGTCGCCATAACGTTTCAACCAAGTATCTACGCAATGCGGCCCTGCATTATATGCCGCAGCAGCCAAGGGATAAGCCCCCTGATATTGAGCGAGCAGGCCGTCAATATACGAACTGCCTAAAGCTATATTATACTCAGGGCGCGTCTTCAACCATTCTTTGCTATATCCATACTTAAGATCTTTAGCTACACTTCTGGCCGTTGCAGGCATAAGCTGCATTAAGCCCATCGCCCCCGCGCCACTTTGTGCGTTTGTATCAAACAGGCTTTCTTGGCGAATAATTCCATGCACCAAAGATATTTTATCCGTTTGCACCTTTTGCAAATGATCCGACATCACTGGATATGCATAACGCTGCGCATAAAAAATATGATCCATCGCGGCTTGCCGTGAGAGCAATACGGAAATATTTATTTTATCCTGCGTGGCAGCGCGCTGCGCTACATAATATTTGCCCAATTCATGCTTATCAGCAAGGCTTCCCGCCGTGACCAAAAACTGATTGGCAGAGTTATTATAATCCACCTGCGCCAAAGCTGCCGCGGCATTAAACAAGTCATTAAGCGCCACATCAGATTCAAGCGCATCCACCACCGCATCAGGCATTACAGGTGATTTAAGGGCTTTAATACTTCGTGCATCACGAACATGGCCTGCCGCCAATAAGCCGTAATAAGTTGTTGGATAGGCTGAAGCCCTTTGATAATTATCATCCGCATTTGTTTTGTCGCCCAACTTATCAAAACTGCGCCCAAGCCAATAATAATGGCGGGAAAGACTAATCGGCGTTTTAACGACGCTACGCATGGCGTAAAAATGCTTTAGTGCAACTTGAGGCTTATTTAAAAACTGCAAAGCAAGCCAGCCGGCCATCCATTCAGCTTCACTATAATTAACGCCCTTACTTTGGGAGTGGCTAGCCGCCAACTGGTACGCCTTATCATATTGCTTATCATCCATATAACGGCGCAGCATAATATGGCGCTCTCGCCACCAACGGCTTTCCTGCCCACTAATTTGATCAGCACTTGGCGGGTCGAGAAGAATCTCAGACGCACGATCATTTAATTTATGAACGCGTCGCCACTTCAGCCGATCATAAACAAGGCCGATATCATTTTGTAGCGCGTCTGGCACAGCATTAATAGCCGATGAAAGGCCGCCATCGCTATGCGCACGATCATTGGACAGGTCAGCGCCTATGACAATCCGCGCATGGGCGAGTTTTTTATACTGACCGCCAAGAACGCCGCCAATAATTTTTGCATTGGTATAATGCCCACGGTCAATCAAATGTGATAGGCGCGCAATATGCGCATCGCGCGTAATCATATCGCCATATTTAGACAGGAAATAAGCCTGATCATCAGGTTTGATCAAGATCACAGGCCACCAATCATTAATTTTCTTTGCCGCCAGATCACCCTGACCATGCGCCTTAAGCGCTGATAGATAAATTTTCATCCCACGCGTCGTCTCAGGGGCATGTTCATCAAACCACGCAACCGCGTCCATCGCCTGCCCTGAAACGCTTTTTTCAAAAGGCATTTTCTGTTCAAAAACCGTCTTTAACATGGTTTGCTGCGGCCAATAATCGCGGTTTTCAATTAAAGCTTTCATATCCTGCCATGTCACATGACGGTCAAGCTGCGCTTTTTTGTTATCAGCTGTGGCGTACATCCAAAGAGTAAGATATTCACTATCTTTCACTTCCTGCTTATCCGCGCTACGCAAAGCTTGCGTCCATTCTGATTTTGACGCATGCTTCAATGTGTTATGATCATAATCTGATGCATAGGATGCAGCGTTAAATGACGTAAGCAGTAAAGCCTTCATCAAGAAAAATGCCACTATTTTAAAATGCTTGATTGACAGTTTCATCACTTAAATACTATTTTTCGTATCTGTATAATTATTTTAAAGAGATACTATGTCTTACACGGAAAATATTTGCGGGTCTATCCCTGCCCTTATCACCCCCTTTTCCCAAAGCGGTGATATTGACATGAACGCCTTTAAATCCCTGCTTTCATGGCATGTGGATAAAGGCTCTCATGGCCTTGTAATTTGTGGTACTACGGGGGAATCCCCAACCGTAACAGATGCAGAGCACCTCACCCTCGCTACAGCAGCCGTTGAAAACACACCAGAAGACTACCCCGTTATCATTGGCTGCGGCAGTAACGCCACACAAAAAGCAATCAAGTTGACCTTACAAGCACAGGACGCAGGAGCAAGCGCGGCGTTAATCGTAGTGCCATACTACAACAAACCATCACAGCAAGGCATCTACGCTCATTTTAAGGCCATTCATGACGCAACCAACTTGCCTATTATCCTTTACAACGTACCATCACGCACAATAAGCGATATTAGCGACGAAACAGTGGTCGACCTAGCAAAGCTTGAGCGCATCATCGGCATTAAAGACGCAACAGGCGATTTGCAGCGCCTCGACAACATGAAAAAACAGATCAAAAAAGACTTCACCTTCCTTTCAGGCGATGACATGAGCGCCGCACAATACATTACGCGCGGCGGCAATGGCTGCATATCCGTTTCCGCCAATGTCGCGCCCGATAAATGCGCAGCGGTTTACAATTTGATAAAAACTGGCGATACTGAACGCGCAATGCAGCAAGATGCACAGCTTAACGCATTACACAACGCAATGTTTGTTGAACCATCCCCCGCTGCACCCAAATACGCCTTAGCGCAAATGGGAAAAATTGAAAACATTTTAAGACTGCCCTTATTACCGCTCAGCGCTGAGGGCATCACAAAAATTGAAAACATATTGAAACAGAACACATAAAATGGCCGGCAAAAACAAAAAGAAAAGCAAAAACGACCTTATCAGCACCAACAAAACCGTTGTTGATAACAGGCGCGCGCGCCGTGATTACCACCTTGAAGAAACATTTACCGCGGGGCTCATGCTACTCGGCACAGAGGTTAAATCCCTGCGCAAAGGGCAATGCTCAATAAACGAAGCTTACTGCGCCGAAGAAGACGGCGTTATCGTCCTGCACAACGCGCATATCGCAGAATATATGCAGGCTGGCAAACATTTACAGCACGACCCAAAACGTGACCGTCAATTGCTTTTACAAAAACGCGAGATCCACCGCCTTCTTGGCGCTATATCACGCGAAGGCTATACAATCGTGCCGCTGCGCCTGTTTTTTGATGATCGCGGCTATGCAAAGCTCGACATTGCACTGGGTAAAGGTAAAAAAGACTACGATAAGCGCGAAACTGAAAAGCAGCGTGATTGGAATAAACAAAAATCACGCGTTGTTAGAGATATGGGCAGGGATTAAACCATGGATAAATTCACCACATTAAGCGCCATTGCCGCGCCGCTCGACCTCATGAATATCGACACTGATATGATTATCCCTAAGCAGTTTTTAAAAACTATCAAGCGCACGGGCCTTGGCATTCACGCCTTTGATGAGCTGCGTTACAACGAAGACGGCAGCGAAAAGCCAGACTTTATCTTAAACCAAGAACCATACAACGCGGCGCAAATCCTTATTACAAAAGATAATTTTGGCTGTGGATCATCACGCGAACATGCGCCGTGGGCACTCCTTGATTTTGGCCTGCGCTGCATTATTGCGCCTAGCTACGCTGATATTTTCTACAATAACTGCTTCAAAAACGGCATCTTACCTATTCAAACATCTGCAGAAAACGTCGAACAGTTGATGGATGCAGTTAAAATGAATAAATCAGCGCAGGTAAACGTTGATTTAGAAAACCAGACCGTCAAAGCAGGCAATATTAGTTTTGAATTTGAAATTGATAGCTTTCGCAAACACTGCCTTCTTAATGGCCTTGATGATATTGGCCTGACGCTTGAAAAAAGCAAAGAGCTTACCGCCTTTGAAGAAAATTACAAAGCCGCGCATCCTTGGGTATAAGCCATCACCCTAACACAAAATAGAATGATAAGGGCATAGACCATGACACAGAACGAAAATTATAACCTCCTCCTGCTCGCTGGTGACGGCATTGGCCCAGAAGCAATGAAGGAAGTTAAAAAAATCATCGCATGGCTCAATGACAATACATCCGCGACATATAGCTATGATGAGGATTATATTGGCGGCTGTGCTTATGATGCCTATGGCACGCCCCTTGCCGATGAAACAATTACCAAAGCAAAACAATCTGACGCGGTTATCTTGGGCGCTGTTGGCGGGCCTAAATGGGACGGTAAAACAGATTATGACCTGCGCCCCGAAGCAGGCCTTTTAAAAATTCGCAAAGAACTTGGTTTATTCGCGAATTTACGCCCTGCAATCGTTTTTGACGCATTGGTGGATGCCTCATCCCTTAAACCTGAATTGGTCAAAGGGCTAGATATCCTTATTGTGCGCGAACTTACTGGCGGCGTTTATTTTGGCGAACCGCGCGGCATTGAAACATTAGAAAATGGTGAGCGCCGAGGATTCAACACCCAAGTTTACACAACTTCAGAAATACGACGCATTGCCGAAGTCGCTTTCGACATGGCAAAGAAACGCGGCAGTTTTGTGACATCATGCGAAAAAGCCAACGTCATGGAATCCGGCGTATTATGGCGCGAAGAAGTCACCAAGCTACACAAAGAATCCCATAGCGACATACGCCTAGAACATATGTATGCCGATAATTGCGCGATGCAGCTTTGCCGCGCACCGAAACAGTTTGACGTTATTGTTACAGATAATTTATTCGGGGATATCCTATCAGATGAAGCGGCAATGCTGACAGGCTCGCTTGGTATGCTCCCCTCCGCCTCACTCGGCGCAACAGACACGCAAGGCAGCCGCCATGCACTATATGAGCCCGTACACGGCTCGGCACCTGACATTGCGGGTCAGAACAAGGCGAACCCCCTCGCCACTATTCTCAGCTTCGCTATGGCGCTACGTTATTCACTGCATCAGGGTGATTATGCTGATTTACTTGAACAAGCAGTGCAAAATGTACTCAACGCAGGCATACGCACCGCTGACATTGCCGAAGCACAGCACACGGCCATAGGCACATCTGAAATGGGCGATGCCGTCATTAAACAGCTTAATATCAGCTTAGAAAACAGCAAGGTTGCTTAGGTTTCACTTGTTGCCGCGCTAAAATTCATTTAAAATATCCCTATTCAATCAATGGGGGCATAAATGAATATTTTAAAAACTTTTTTGCGCGTATTTACTTTCGTTCTTATCACTTTTTTACTCTCGCCACAGCAAAGCCATGCCGATAGCACGCAGCCCATTACGGTACTGAACATAAAAGGCGCAATCAGCCCCGCTTATTCTGATTATTTACAGCGCGGCATGCGCCAAGCAAAAAAGAACGATAGCCAATTACTACTGATCGAACTCAATACGCCAGGCGGCGTATTAACAACAACCCGCGAAATGGCGCAAGATATCATGGCATCAGAAATCCCTGTCGCCGTGTTCGTCACCCCCTCAGGCGCCCACGCGGCGAGCGCGGGGACATTCCTCCTCTATGCAGCACATATCGCCGCGATGAGCCCTGCCACAAACACAGGTGCAGCCACCCCTGTTTCAATGATGCCTGATAATACAAAACAGAAAAAAGACACAAAAGACGATAAGCAAGGAACCAGCGATAAAACAAAGGATAAAAGTGCAAAGCGCAATGACGGCGACAACAATGAACGCCTTGCCCAAAAATCACTTGAAGACACGGCCGCCTTTATTCGCTCCCTTGCAAAATTTCATGGCCGCAATGCGGACTGGGCAGAAAAATCCGTCACCCAAGCCGCTAGCCTTACGGCTGAAGAAGCGCTTAAGCAGGGCGTGATTAATTATATAGCGGCGGATCACCATGCCCTTATCACCCAAATTAACGGCAAGACAATCCGTTTGAACGAAAATCAAAGCGTCACCTTAGACCTGACGCAAGCGCCCGTGATTAGCTACGCCCCCAATTGGCGCACAAAAATACTTGCCCTGTTAACCGACCCTAACATTGCGTATTTCTTACTTATCATCGGCATAAACGGCTTAATTTTAGAGTTTTATAACCCCGGCACAATGGTTGCGGGGGTTATTGGCGCTGTCTGCCTATTGCTCGCTTTAATGTCCATGCATGTCTTGCCGATAAATGCGACAGGCCTAACCATGGTGGTGCTGGGGTTAATATTCCTTGCCTCCGAAGCCTTCATTCCTTCCTTTGGCATATTGGGCATTGGTGGGCTCGTTGCCTTTATTATTGGCTCGCTCTTGCTCTTTGACACCGAAGCCATGGCTGGCATCGGCCTCGATATGAGCAGCATTGTCATCGCATCAGGATTTTCTGGTTTATTGATTGGCACAGGCATTTATATTTTGTTTAAGCTTCGTAAACTTCACAACACCACAGGCATGGAAGCAATGATGCATTCCCATGCCACCGTTACCGAATGGGACGGCAAAAGCGGCAAAGTCGAGCTTTATGGTGAGCGCTGGAATGCACGATCAGAAAACATTCTTGATGTAAATATTGGCGATAAAATAACCATTACAGGCAAAGAAAACTTAACCTTGATTGTCAGCACATTTTCTCCAGCTGAAAACGACGCTTAACCCATAATCACAAACATATTTAAAACCTTAACCGCTTTAAAAAGGAGCATCACACATGCCAGTTATAGCAATTATATTGGTCTTCATCGCTTTGATATTGATCGCATCGATCCGTATTTTGAAAGAATATGACCGCGGCGTAATTTACACACTTGGTAAGTATACAGGCACGCGCGGCGCGGGTCTGCAAATCGTTATCCCAATACTGCAAGAACTTGTACGCGTTGACGTACGTATACGTACAGAAGATATTCCTTCGCAAGACGTGATCTCAAAAGACAACGTGTCTGTGCGCGTTAACGCCGTTGTTTATTATCGCGTTGTTAGCCCCGACCACGCCATCAACCGCGTTGAACATTTTGACCGCGCAACAAGCGAACTGGCACAGACAACTTTACGTTCCGTTCTTGGTATGCATGAACTTGATGACATGCTCGCGCATCGCGAAAGGCTCAACGCTGATATTCAAACTATTTTGGACAAGCAAACTGATGGCTGGGGCATTAAAGTTACTGATGTACAAATTAAGCATATCGACCTTGACCAAACAATGGTCCGCGCCATGGCAAAACAAGCCGAAGCCGAGCGTGAGAGACGCGCCAAGATCATCAATTCGGAAGGCGAGCTACAAGCCGCACAAAAACTTGATGAAGCCTCCCTCATCCTTTCTAAACGTCCTGAGACTATGCAGCTACGTTACCTAGGCACGCTCGCAGAGTTCTCATCCTCAAACGCCAGCACAATCGTCCTGCCCATGCCCATGAACCTCCTCGGCATGGTTGAGAAGCTAACAGGCGCCGGCACTGCTACACCAAAGACAAAGAAAACAGCGTCGTAAGCAATACCCTGCTAATAATAAACACAAGGCCCTGTCATTACATCGACAGGGCCTTTTTTCTTATGTTTCAATACAACGCCACACACACGCCACACACACACACACACACACACACACACACACAAAGGTACATTAAGGAGGAGCGCAACATACACAGCAACAAAAAAAAGCCCCACCAAAACGGCAGGGCTTCTTCTAAAAAAATATATAAACTACAAATTAGTTTTGGATACGAACGAGCGCAAGACAGCTCACTGTTCCAGTTGAAGTATCGTAAAGATTAGACGCTGCGGATGAACCATTATCACCCATACACGCAGTAGCGGTCTCTTCAGCAGCATAGACAGATCCAGTAAGCGGGTTACCATCGTCAATTTTACGATCAATACGCTGCATTGTTAACGCACTAGAAACAGGATCTTCGTCATCATCTGCAGTGTTCTGGTGTTGCAAATAAAGCCCTGCACGGAAATCTGTGATACCAGATCCACTTGCTCCAGGGACGTCAGCTTGCGTAGAAATAGTAGAAGCCACCCAGCCACCACCAACTGGTGCTGCAGGATAGTTACCACCGAATGCATTCACAGAAGCATCAGGAGTTACGCCAGAAATTAAATCTGCAGCTGCTAGCTGAACAAAGAATGCTGCTGATTCTGTATCTCGGCTACCATTTATAAAAGGAATAGCCGCATCTGTCGCAATAACGCGTCCATTAGATACTACCGCGGCCGGTACGCATGGCGCAGCAGTACAACCGGGCAAACGGGTACCTGGACTAGCGACATCACCAGGCAAACCTGCATAGATATCTTGGAAAGTTGATGTCGCGGCATCAATGCCCTTAACTTGTGAAATTGTCGAAGTTACCTTCGCACTTTTAATAAGTTCTTGCCCTTTAAGAACGCCGCCAATAAGTAGGCCGATGATAATCATCACAACAGCGAGTTCGACGAGGGTAAAGCCCTTTTCTGAACGAATATCAGTTTTCATTAATTAGTCTCCTAATAGATTGAGTTTAAAGTAGAATTATTATTTAGAGTTGATTCCTCACGACAGTAAGTATACACGAATTCGTACACCAAACCAGTCACCACGTCTAAGTTTTTCTCAAAATGATTAATTTTTGATGAAGCTTAGTTTATAACTGCTCACTTTATAAAATTGAGCCCTCAAATATAAAAATCAAGGCGCATTTCCGCGTAAAAATGGGAAGTTTTCAGTGTAATAACGATAAGAATACGAATCATATGCCCGCAGGTAAGATAAATACCCTTTAAGAGCATCGCTCTTCTTCGTCGCATATGTGCCATTATTATTGCGCACCACCAAAGTATTTTGTTTTGTCGCGCTGCCAGAAACTTTAAATAACATATAATCCATCCGCGGAAGGATATTCAGCGCTTCATAGCTCAGCTGATATGCTTGGGCATAATCATCAAGCCATTGTGTAAAATAAGGTGTGCAGTCATCGCCCTTACTCACAAGGATATAAAGAAGCTCACTATCGTCAATTTGCGCTAAAAAATACGCATCATCAAAAACCATAATTTCAACATGACGCTTACTTTTTTCTTTATGCTTACGCATCACACAGGCAAAGGCAGGGTTATTAGAGCGCGTATTCCTATCATAATAAGGTATATAAGGGTTTTCATGCACCCCAATCATAATTCTTTGATACAAATTGATCCGCGTTTGAGCCTGACGCGGCGCAAAGAAACTAAGTGCACTTGCAGGAACAACGCTATCTGTAATAATTGTGCGTTGCCCTTCACCTGTCTGGCGCATAACAATCGCCGCTAATTCCAAATCGGCAGCATCAAATTTAGCGGCCTCTTCACCACGTATCACAGCGGAAATTCTGTTGATGATCTGGTTATCGTCAACATAAAATTTATTTTGTGTAGATGAGAAGTATTGCGTCAGCAACAAAGCCAGCACCATAAGAACGCTTAACGCTTTATACGCAAAAGCTTTACTCCTCCTCTTTTCTTGCGCAGCTTCTCGCCATAGCAAACGCTGCACAGCGACAATAAAATGTGCAATCACAATGCTGAACATGACAAATAAAATAACAAGCTGTACATTACGCATATGCCATTGCGCTGCCCACGCAGCATAAGGCAGGTAAGCACATATAACTGAGAACAGAACGATATGGGAGCGCCTATATTGCCCTTTAAGCATCTGCCATAGTGCAAAAATAGCCGCAAAATAAAACATAAAGAACACAGGATAGAACTGATGCACATTCATAGAAAACGGCGCAGCAAAGAAATAACCGCGCCAGCCATCTAAAACAAATAACGCCGCACTGATAACGCTATTGTCATTATACGCCCCCGCAGCATAAGCAAGCGCGCTTTGAAATGACCGTCGTTCATTTTCCGAATCCTGCCCCAAAGCATCTCCCAAATGCCCAACAACAATACTTCCCAGATAAAGCACAGCGATAAACACAGCATAGAAAACGACGGTGCGTTTAATTTTTGCATCCAAACGCAAAGCAAATACAAGTAGCAACGGAATAAGCGCAAAATTAAACCCTGTACTTTCTTTAACCCAAACCGCCAGTCCTGCAAAAATCGCCGACAACGCGATGACACCATAAGCTTTTATATTATCAAACGGCGCATCGGCAGCTTTTAAAAACAGCAGCAGGCTCGCCAAACAAAAAGCAGGCCAAACACCGTCCAAGCCAAACTCTGGCAAGGAAGCTAATATAGTGGGGCATAGAATCAACAGCCCACATGCAAGAACTGCCGTAAAACGATCAAACAACTTATAAGCAAGCACATAACACAGCGTTGCAGTTAGGGCTGAAAAAATCGTCTGCACAATAATGACAAAAAACATTTCATTGTTACAAACCTGTCCAAGCCATAGCGCGCCTGCCAGTAACAATTTGTAGCCAAAACGGTGGTTAGACACATCACCCTGAATATCAATCATCCCGTTACCGACAATAAAATTCTTAGCCACAGCTAAATAGCTCGCCAAATCATGACTAACATGAAAACTCACTGGATAGAACATGAATAGGCTCAAGCAAAAAATAGCCGCAATTATGACACGATTTTGCATCGCAAGACTTAAACGAGAAAAAGCAGAAAGCATATTTAGACCTTTTTAAATATTCTAACGCGCCCAAGGCGCTTAAAAACAAAATCTCGTAAAATTACAAAATTCACAAAAAACATCAACGTTTCGATTAAAGCCTTAGAGAGGATTTCAGGCCAACCAAAAATACGCAAAACTAAACTTTGCAAAAAATAGGATACAACCCCTGATACAAAAATAACGGCTACAAGTTTTGGCACGGGGTGAAAACCCAAAGCTTTTTGCTTAAAAACAAAATCACGATTAAGGAAGTAATAGACAGGAAAAGACATGGTACGTGAAAACGCATTTGCCCAAAATAGTAGCCCGCCACTAAAATAGAAAAACAACGAGAACATCAGCAAATCAACACCAGATGTAGCAATTGACGACAATGCTTGCTTCAAAAGCACTGCGTATATTTTCACAGAATCAACAAAAGGCCGAAAATGCGAACCGCTATTACCATCTAAATATATAGTGCTAATCGTCTTTGTCCGCAGTTTCACATTATGCTGCTTGGCCCAAAGCAGCATCTCCATTTCAAAAGCATATCCTGATGATTTAATATCGCACATATCTTTAAAATAAACACTGGGCACAAAACGCAGCCCCGTTTGAGTGTCACCGAGCTTAATAGCTGTCAGCACATAGAACACCATATGAGTCACCGTGTTTCCTACGCGGCTACGCAAGGGCACATCACGGTCAAAATCACGCGTACCGAGCGTTAGGCTACCATGATCACCTTGCCCCTCTTTAAGCACAGCGAATATATCATTAATACTGTGCTGACCATCCGCATCTGCAGTGAGCGCACCCTTAATATAGGGGAAAGACTTCGCCAAAACGGCAAAGCCCGTTTTTAATGCTGCGCCTTTGCCCAAGTTACTTTCATGCTGAAACAAACGCACGACATCTAACATCGAAAGCGCCGCAAATGCAGAAGAAAAGCTATCGTCACAGCCGTCATTAACAAGAATAACCAAGCAGTTTTCTACGTGCGCCCGCGCGCAGAGGTTTTCGATAAACAGTTGAAATTTTTCGGATGGATTATAAACTGGGATTATAATCGCGTAATCGTACAGATTTTGAGAAGAACCACAAGCTGGGTCGGTGTCATCTAAACTTGGCATTTAATTATGCGCCTCTATGCCCCACATGCGCTCCCACCAATTCTCTTCGCTTTCATTCATCGGAATGGTAAAACTCTGACCGCCCTGCTCCATAAGGTCTCTTGCCTCTTTAACAGACTGCCCCGTCAGGGCGATATACGCATCAAGCTGCGCTTGGTATTGCGCGGGCAAACCAGCTTTATATATGCGCCCTATTTCACATTTGGGGGCATCTAAGAACGGTTTATGGACTTTGTACGATGTTACAAACCTGTTTTTATCTTTGCTATGAATGAAATCAACACTGTTAATAAGCGTTTTCCCCGTGTGGCGTAAGTGAAGCCGCGTTAAATAAACATTATCAACATCATCAAGACTTACGGATGCTTTTTTATTACCTGTACGTATCGGCAAGCTATCAAGCCACCACGCCCCAAGCTCTTTTAAATTTTCAACCGAAAGCTTTTGCCCCGTGCCGCATTGTGGGCACCATTTTACATCGCCCGCATATTCCAAGAAGACGGACTGGAAATTATCATCAAGTAAGCTCTTCTTAAAAATAGCGTCATAGCTTTGCGTAAAATCATCTGCAACAAACAATGGTAAGCTTTTATCATTAACCATCTTTTTCAAAGGCAGAGATTTCGGGCTGACCAGGCCATCACGCGTAATAAAAACGAGCGTTAAATCCTGCGCAACATCAGAAGCATTGCCACTTAGGCCTATCGGCAAAGTAAAGTTATCACTCTCATAAGCAATTTGCACAGCAGGTAAACTACGGTAGCCTTTTTCGCCACGCGGCGTTGTGATCAGTGCGTATTCTACGCCGCGCGTTTTATAGCCATCAATCGTTGCCTGATAATTCTTATCAATAAACAGGTTCTTATCTTTTAAAATATCTGCAAGCGACTTTTCATTTAACGCATCTCTGCTGATAATCGTCACTTCGGGCTTTGCCATATCAGGCAGAACATCCCCCTTGATACCAAAGATCTTGAACTTGCTTTGCTTGTCTTGCAAAATCGACGTTTTTTCACCGTCTTTCACAGTACATATATTTACGTCTTTATAAACGGATACACGCGGCGATGTATGCGCCAATAGATTCTGCGCGGCGTTCAGTCCGCCAATTTTAACCTGCGTGTCGCTTACAAGTTTTGGCAAGGGGATTAAAATGCCAAAATGCTCACCTTCATACACATAACGCGGAAGCAAAGTTACAACAGTGCGATTTTCATCGCGGCTTATAATCATAGCGGAATCATTTAAACTTATGCTCTGCGCAGGGCCCGTTGCATAAATTACATTCAGCGCCAATGCAGGTTGATTAGCTGAAAAACTCAGCGTCAGACATACGCCCACTAACAAAATCATAACTTTTTTATACATATACATCCCCCAGCGATTCCCTAAAAAAAACTAATTATCTACATTCTCAAAATATCCTAAATTCTTATCCAGCGCAGCCATAGTTTTGGATAAGTCCACACTATCATCATTAAACCACACACGCAGCGTGTTTAAATAACAAAGGGCAAGGCCATACACACGCATACTACCCCTTACACCCTTACTTTGCCCGCCTGCGGCATCGAGCATGATCTGCATTGAATGTGACAAATGTGGCAGAACAATTAAGGCCGAAAACGGGTCGCACTTTACATCCTTTAAAATGCGAAGCGCTGCGCCCCTATTTTCATTAACCAAATCAATGCGCGTCATAAGCACATCAAAAAGGCGATCTTTCAGCGGCGATGAGCCATCATCTTTGTCAATATCGGAAAGCGTTTTTAAGTCTAAACCGCGCCCATAGCCGACAAGCAAATCTGTCTTGTCAGAAAACCACTCCAAAACATCCGCCAAACTTAAATCACACGCCTTCGCAACATCCATTAATGATAATGCATGCCAGCCCTGCTGCTCGGTTAGGCGCAAAGCCGTTTCAATAATATGTTCGCGTGTATTGGTCATGGTTAAAAATAAAAATATAAAATTAAGCGGCGTTACATTCACTGATATGATGCACGTTAACGCAGAAAAAAAACAGTGCTAATTTTTATTATTTCAAAAGGCCGAGCGCCGTTAAACGCTCTTGATAGGCCGTGTACATGATATCTTCGGCGCAGACGACCACAACTTCCTCAATCGGCGCAGCTAGCTCACTTGTGATCGCGGATAAAGATAAGCGCACAATGCGCCTATGCGGAAAGTTTGACTTTCCCATACCCAAGGCAGGCAAGACAATACGTTTATAGCCATTTGACTTCGCCATATTAATCGCATTGCGATAACAGCGCGACAAGAACTTTTCTTCGTTGGAAAGCGCCGTATCCCATTTCGGCATCACAGCGAAAATAATATCGGGAAAGGCAGGTATTTGCGATTCTTGTAAAACAACATCTCCTGATTTTGTACGCCCTAATTGCGTATGGAAGTGCTGAAAAAAATCAGCCCCCAAATATTCTGAGATAAAAAGATTGATGGGGCTGTCAAAATCATGCCCCTGTGATATAAACGACATAAATGCATCGGGCTTATATTCGCCTATAAAGTCACGTATCCGGCTCTTGCAGATACTGATATGCGGTGCATTCACCGCGCCCGTTTGTTTTAAAGCCATAGGAAGACACTCATGTTTAAAAAGCCACGCCATAATGTCACGACACCATATCGGACCATTCTAATATATATCTGCTTTTTATTAATAAGTGCTTACTTTTCACCGTCTTTACACGCACAAGATAGCAAAGATGATGCGCCAGCGCCAAGCCCGCAAAAACAATATGGCGTTTCCATGCATGACAGCCCCGCATTAAAATCAGCATCTGAACATTTGCCCTACACCAACCCAGACGCGCCGAAAGGCGGTATACTTAAACAAGCCGCCATCGGCACATTTGATAATTTAAACCCATATAACATTAAAGGCGTTGCTTCTGCACAGGGGCTAAACCTTATCTATGATCGCCTCTCCTTACGAAGCTGGGATGAAGCTTTCACCCTGTACCCTTTAATCGCCAAAAATATTCACTTTAGCGATGACCGCCTAAAAATCAGCATCACACTAAATCCTAAAGCCAAATTCTCTGACGGTACAGCCATTACAACAGATGACGTCCTTTTTTCTTTTAACACCCTAAAAGAAAAAGGCCGTCCCAACATGCGCAACATCTATAAGCTTGTTACGGATGTGAATGTCATTGATAGCACGCATATTGACTTCACACTCGCCGATGAGTCAAACCGCGAAACGCCAATGATTATTGCAATGATGCCCGTCCTTTCTAAAGCGTTTTGGGAAAAGCGCGACTTTAACGAAACTTTGGTTGATGCCCCATTATCAAACGGCCCTTACAAAATCAGCAACGTTGAAATTGGCCGCAAAATCACCTATGAGCGTGATGAAAATTACTGGGCGAAAGATCTGCCCCTCATCAAAGGACTCTATAATTTTGACAAAGTCATTTATGAATATTACCGCGATGATGATGTTGCATTAATGGCCTTTAATGCAGGTGATTTAAATTATCGCCGCGAAGGTAATATCACCAAATGGATTACTGGTTATGAAGGACAAAACGCCAATAAACAAAACATTGTAAAAGAAGAAATCTCTCATAGAAGACCTGACAAATCCTATAGCCTAATCTTTAACATGCGCCGCGAACCATTTAATGATATCGCGATTAGAAAAGCGCTATTTTCTCTGGTTGATTTTAACTGGCTCAACAAAAACCTGTATCATGACAAAAAAGACCGTGCCTTAACCATGTTTCCTAATTCAAGGTTTCATGCCATCGGCTCATTAACAGAGAACGAAGCCAAGGCCATCGGCCCATTTCGTCGCAAAATGCCCGAAGGTGCGCTTTCAGGCATGTTGCCGCGCCTAGACCACAACAACGCACAGCAACTACGCAAACATTACAAATATGCCGACTTCCTTTTAAGGCAGGCTGGCTGGGTTATTGAAGACGGTAAGCGTGTTAACAAAGCCGACAAGCGCCCTTTAACCTTTGAAATCATCGTCAACAACACTGAAGATGAAAAGCTCGCTCTCGCACTTATAAGAAGCGTCAAAAGGCTCGGCATAACACCAACTGTGCGCCGCCTAGACAGCGCAGCCTTCCAAGGCCGGTTACAAAATTATGATTATGATGCCGTCATTAATTATTGGAGCACAAGCCTTTCCCCAGGGACTGAACAATTCTTATATTGGGGCTGCGCCGCAGCAGAGACACCATCGCAGTGGAATTACGCGGGCATTTGCGACCCCGCTATTGAGCATATACTTAACGGTCTGGTTAACACCACAACGGCAGAGCAGCTGACAAATCATATGAAAGTTCTGGATCGCATTCTAATGAATTCATATATCGCTATTCCACTTTTCCACTCAACTCGTGACTATGTGGCCCATAGCGAAGACCTCGTCAGGCCAAGCAAAAAAGCTCTATATGGTGTCATTATTGAAAGCTGGTGGGAAAAACCAAAGAATTAAAAAAACAGCATTGTTTAAATCTGTATCAACTGATACCCTTACACATGGTTGATTGACCATTTTGTTTATTTATTCAGAACAACTTATCAGGACAATATAATGATGAAGCGTACATTCCTTGCTTGTACTGCACTTACGTTAGCCCTCACCGCTTGTACTTCAGAGCGTCAGGTTACTAAGATGAAGATTGAGAACAACACACAATATTGGCAGAGAGCCGATACCACGACATCATTATATTTGCGCGGCGCAAAAGCCCAGCAGATGTTGAATCGTGATATTGCACGCTGCACCGTTGAAATTAACGAGCTTGTGAATCAAGGTCTTGTACGTGAAGCAATTCCAACAAACACAGTAAACGGTAGAATCCCAAGACCGGGTTCAGCAGAAGCGAAAATGTCACACTGGGACACACCAGAGCGCGGCGGACACCTACTGCACGAAGTTATTGAGTATCACGACTTTGAAACATGCATGGTTAGCAAAGGCTGGGCACGCGTTGAATACTTGCCATATGAGCAAGCCAAAAACGCACGTGATGAGTATTTAGAAGCCATTGATAAGCAAAAATACACATCGACTTACGAGCCTACAAAAGATCCGATTGTTAAAGAAAGCTTTGATGATATAGGCAATGATGAAAGACTAGACTAACGCTAGTCCACAATTACAGATTCAAAAAAAGGCGCATATAATTTATGCGCCTTTTTTATATTTATAGCTAAAGCCTTATGGCTGCCCTAAATCAATCTCATCATCAACCTCTTCAATATCAGCAGGTGGACGCACAGCAATCATCGTAATTTGGTTACGCTGCCTTCTAATAATCTCAAAATCAAACTCATAGAAGTTAAAACGCTGATTAACATTCGGTAGCTGCTTGGCTTCAAAAATGATAAGCCCTGCAATTGTTGAATAATCTTCATCTGGTAAATTCCATTCGAACTCACGGTTAAGATCGCGTATGGTAACATCACCTTTGATAAGATACAGGCCATCAGGACCTTTACGCACACCTTTAACGGCAATGTCATGCTCATCGTCAATCTCACCGACAATCTCTTCTAGGATGTCTTCTAATGTAACAACCCCTTTAAATGCGCCATACTCATCAACAACTAAAGCAAAATGTTCACGGCGTTCTCTAAATGATTGTAATTGATCATAAAGATTGGACGTTTCCGGAATAAACCATGGCTCACCCACGACTTCGCGTATGTCAATTTTGCTGACATCATTTTGCGTTTTCTGCAAAGCGCGGAACAGCTCTTTAGCATGCAAAACACCAATAATGTCATCTCTATTTTCATTATATAAAGGAATGCGCGTGAAGCGGCTATGCAGCACTTCATTCACAAGCTCTGCAATCGGCATGTTAATATCAAGCACTTCAACATTCTTACGGTGCACCATGATTTCTTCGACCTCAACATCAGCCAAGTCAAGAATAGAACGCAACATCGCACGCTGCTCATGAACCCCTTGCGCTGACCCGCGATGCATTTCAATCGCGCCGCGCAGCTCCTCTACATTACCGCCAACATTAACATGGTCAACCCGAACGCCAAAAAGCATCAAAGTACGACGCACAATCCACACCACCAATTGCGATACCGGCGAAAACACAATAACGACCACATTAATAATCGGCGAAATCGCCAGCGCCATTTTATCCGCATGTAGCAAAGCATAGGTTTTGGGGAGCACTTCCGCAAAAATAAGGACGAGCAAAGTCATCCCCATTGTCGCATAAACAATGCCGCTATCGCCAAATATAGACATCAAAACACCAGTCGCCATTGAGGTTGCCAAAATATTGACAAGGTTGTTACCAAGCAGCAATGCGCCAATTAAACGGTCTTTTTGATCCGTCAGCTTACGCACAAGCCCTGCTTTTTTATTTCCATCCTTCTCCATGTGAAGCATACGCGCCTCAGACACGGCAGTAAGCGATGTTTCTGAGCCAGAAAAGAACCCTGATAAACACAGCAAGAAGAAAATAACACCAACAGACACCCAGAATGCAGGATCCTCCAAAGGCGGCAGCGTCTCTACAGCTTCCATAACGTCTACGGCTGTGATTTTTTCCATTTTATAATGTTCCTAAATTAACAATCATATATTTATATTATGCGTTCTCAATAAAACGTTCTAGCACATCGCGCAACATGTTTTCGCTGATGTTACTATGACAGGCCGCTTTTCCTAGGCGTTCCAACACAATAAATGTAATCCCCTGCGCGCTCGCCTTTTTATCGCGATACATAAGCGCAATCATTTCATCAACACTTGTTTTGGGCCGATTGGCAATATCACCATAGCTCGTGGGCATAGAAAGGCTTTTCAGGTGGCGCGATACGGTTAACGCATCTTCCGAGTCAATAAAACCAAGTTTTTCTGAAAGGTCAGCCGCTAGGCACATACCAATTGACACAGCCTCTCCATGACGCAAGCGGTCATCATAACCACACAGCGTTTCAAGAACATGCGCGAAGGTATGCCCTAAATTTAATAATGCACGCAGGCCAGATTCGCGTTCATCCTGCGCGACAATCTCGGCCTTAATTTCGCAGCATCTTTGCACCGCATAATGCACCGCATCCGCTTCATGTGCTAAAAGCCGCGCCGCGTTGTCATGCAACCACACCATAAAGTCAGCATCCCAAAGCAAACCATATTTATAGATTTCCGCATAGCCTGAGCGCATTTCCCGCGTAGGAAGTGACTTTAATATCGAAGAACTACAGAAAACGGCTTTGGGCTGATAAAACGCACCAACAAGGTTTTTCCCCGCTGCAATATTAATCGCCGTTTTGCCGCCAACAGAGCTATCGACCTGCGCCAAAAGCGTCGTCGGTATTTGTATAAAATCAACGCCGCGCATATAACTTGCCGCTATAAAGCCTGCCAAATCACCTATAACGCCCCCGCCAATAGCAATAATCAGCGAATCTCTGCGCGCGCCCTGACAAGCAAGCCACTGCAAGATGTCGCCGTACATATCAACGGACTTACTCGCCTCCCCTGATGGAACGCTATATAGTTCAACCTTATCAAAATCGGGTTTAAGCGCTGCGACCACAGCATCCGCACATAATGAATTCACAGCCTGATCCGCGATAACGAAAATAGACTTACCCGCATAATCGTTGCGCACAAACGCGCAAGCACGCGCGGTGCAATCATCTTCTATATATATGTCATAGCTACGCGGCCCCAATTCAACGCGCACATTATAGGGAGTCTGCCTCTGGCTTGGTTGCTGATTAATCATCACTATTCTTTCGCTATGTTCAGCGTTAATATAGCCTGCATTTATTGATCCGCCAAATAATCAATGATTGTACGCACAACATGCCCGCCACCACGGCTAGAATCGACATGCAACTCAGCCTGTTCATATAAAGAGCTACGAGCATCAAGCAACGCAGATAAAACCGCACGCGGGTCACGCCCCTTTAATAACGGACGGTCATCACGCCGCGCCGTACGCTCAACCAAAACATCAACATCTGATGTAAGCCAAATTAGATGCGCGCCCAACTTCATTTTTTCTAAAGTTTGCGGCTGCGTCACGCTGCCCCCACCCGTTGAGATAACACTTGCCTTATTACCAAGCAAACGCTCAATCACCTTGCTTTCCAAATCGCGGAAAGCCGCCTCACCATAAAACTCAAAGATATCTGCAACAGATTGTCCCGCGCTCAAGACAATCTCATCATCCGAGTCGACAAAGCTGATGCCAAGCTCTTTCGCCAGTAAGCGCCCAATATGAGTCTTTCCGACCCCCATCATTCCAATAAGGGCAACAGGCTTCTTTAAAATAACATGTTCAGAATTCAGCGTTTTCGCACTCATATACACAGTTTTTTTATAGTTATAAGAAATTACTTGGCATAGGCCAACTAAGGCTGTAACTTACCGTAACTACATGATGAAATCAATCTGATAGTTATAAATTTAAGAAGCAAACAATGAAAAAAACTTTTATATTCCTTTTTTTACTTATTCTTGTGGCAGGCTTTATCTGGCTTGGTATCACGCAACCTCAATTACAGACAAGCCCTGTCAATCAGGACATTGATACCGCACAGTTTATTAGCGTCGAATAACAAGAAATATGTTTAATTAGAGAATGTTATAATTAGACTTACCTAATATTATTTGCTGATAAGTTATTCATTTTTATGAAGTTTTTGAAAATAAATAAACTTATGTCAAATTTACAGCTTGACAGTGAAAATAAAATTATGTAATAACTAACTTCGCATTCTGCTTTTGAGTGTGAATTTATAAAAAAAAAACAATAACCGTGGGGTTATCATCTGCGTGAATTATTGGCACTAACCAACGTTAATAAAAACGCAGAGTATAATAAGGAGAACTAAAAAATGGCACGTCCAGGACGCCCAGCACTACCAAAACCGGATCTACACCCTTCTGTAGATGCTTTTTTGAACATGCTACAAACAGAACGTGGAGCAGCACTAAACACTCGCCAAGCATATTGGAGAGATTTAGCTGACGTAAGTTTGTTCCTCAAGAATCAGATGAGCTCTGATATTGACAAAGCAAACACAGATGAAATCAAAGCCTACCTTAAAGACCTTGCGGGCAAAGTGAACGCAAAAGGCAAAGGTAATGGCAAAATTTCTGAACGCACAATTGCACGTCGCCTATCAGCGATGCGCCAATATTACCGTTTTGTGATTTCAGAAAAAATGCGTAAAGATGACCCGACATCAACAATCGAAAGCCCTAAGCAAGGCCGCACATTGCCAAAAACACTTAGCGAGACAGAAGTGAGCACACTTATTCGCGTTGCGGGTGAAGCCGGCACTGCGGAAAGCGTACGCCTTGTATGCTTGCTAGAAATGCTTTATGCAACCGGCCTTCGTGTATCAGAACTTGTTGGCCTGTCCATGACAGCCGTTGGTGAAGACGTGCAGTTCCTTCTTGTTGAAGGTAAAGGCGGTCGTGAGCGCATGGTTCCTTTAAGCGACCCAGCTCAAAAAGCTATCAATAACTACATGAACGTGCGTCAAAGTTTTGTATCTCCTGAAGATGAAGGCACGCAAGCACAGTGGTTATTCCCATCAAAGACTTCGGTAAAAGGTCACCTAACGCGTCAGCGCTTTGCACAGCTTCTTAAAGATCTTGCACGCGCAGCGAAAGTTGACGAAGACCGCGTAAGCCCACATGTACTACGTCACGCATTTGCAACACACCTTCTTAGCCGTGGTGCAGATCTTCGTTCAGTACAGAAAATGCTTGGTCACGCTGACATCGCAACAACACAAATCTATACACATATCATTGGTAAAGATTTGAAGGACACTGTTGATGAAAAGCACCCAATGTCAAAAACAGGCACAGACGCTTAATATTTAGCGCCTTACCGCATAATAATTTTATCTCAAGCAGGTTTTGATTTGTCATGACCTGCTTGATTTGTTATACAAGCCAGTAAAATAAAAAGAGTAATAGTAAATTCATGTGTTCGCACAGAATATAATAAGGAAAAGTTACATATGCTTGAGTTTGAAAAGCCAGTTATCGAATTAGAATCAAAAATTGCAGAGCTTCGCCACGTCAGTAACGATGATGAACTCAACATTGCGGATGAAATATCCCGCATGCAAAGCAAAGCTGACCGTCTGCTTTCTCAAATTTATGCGCGCCTGACACCTGCGCAAATCGTACAAGTTGCACGCCACCCAAACCGCCCGCATTTAAAGGATTATATCGAGCACATGATCGAAGACTTCACACCACTTGCTGGCGACCGTCTTTTCGGTGAAGACTTTGCTCTTATTGGTGGCATAGGCCGCTTTAACGGTCAAAGCGTTGTTGTTATGGGGCAAGAAAAAGGCCACGACACAGAAAGCCGCATCAAACATAATTTCGGCATGGCACGCCCAGAAGGCTACCGTAAGGCGCAGCGCCTCATGGATATGGCCTCACAGTTCCAAATCCCTGTAATTTCTTTGGTTGATACTGCGGGTGCATATCCAGGCCTTGGCGCGGAAGAACGCGGCCAATCTGAAGCCATTGCACGCTCTATCGAATCATGCCTTAAGTTAGAAGTCCCAATGCTTTCCGTCATTATTGGCGAAGGCGGCTCTGGCGGCGCGATTGCGATTGCTGCGGCTGACAAAGTCTACATGTTAGAAAACTCAATCTATTCCGTTATCTCACCAGAAGGCTGCGCATCTATTTTATGGCGCAGCGCAGACTATGCGAAAGACGCTGCAACAGCCCTTAAACTCACAGCAAAAGACATGCTTGAAAACGGTTTGATTGACAATATCATTGATGAACCACAAGGCGGCGCGCACAGAAACAAGCAAGCAACCATTGCAATGGTTGCTGCGCAGCTTGAAAAAGGCCTAAAAGAGCTCAGCCCTTGGAAAGCCGATAAGCTTATCACGAAAAGAGAAGACAAGTACCTCTCAATGGGAAGAGCCGCTTAAAAAAGCGGCCCTTCGTTCATATAGCTTAAAATAAATATCATTCAGAATTTCTGCACGCCTTAAGCACTCATAAGTGAGCGCTCGCAGAGTTCATCCCCCGTTTTCAGGTCAATATCAACCCGGGCACGTTTGAGCATATTGCGAAAATTACCATGTCCCGCTTTAACATGCCCTTCTTGTGATGAAGCAGCGCGATAGTAAAGCAGCAAAAACATCCGTATCGACGATGTTAAACTTGCGTTTTCATGTTTACGAATGGACACAAGCGAGCAGAACTCATGTATTGTGGTGTTTTCACGCTCTGCCACCTCATACAAAATATCCCACATTTGTGGCTCTAATCGAATAGAGGTTCTGCGCCCTAAAATGGTCACATTACGCCCAAGAAGAGTGGTTTTACGTTCTGATTTGTCTTTAAATAAGTCTTCATACATAGCTAAAAAATACCTTGGTTACAAATACACCTAAAGTATATACACACATACAATAAAAACAACCCTCAGTTAACAAAAACTGCAACCATAAAAACAAACACAACCAATGGTTGCGGTCTAGCAAAAAAGGCTTTTTAAAGACAAGATATTGATAATGCGTGGATTTTAGCGTCCATAAGGTCGGAAAGCTCTGCGTAAATACGCTTGTGTTTATCAACACGACTGTATTCACCTAAAGCAGTAGATTTAATAATAAGCTTAAAATGGCTCTCCCCGCCTTCGCGGTAACCTGCGTGACCAATATGCAAATGGCTTTCGTCAATAACTTCTATTTTTTCAGGCGAGAAAGCCTGCGTCAGTCTTTGTTCAATTTCTTGCGCAACTGTGTGTTTTTTTTCTTCCATTTTACCCTCTAAGCCCTATATTTTTCTGTAAAACTAAAACGAAAAACATTATAATCAATTTATGCCTAGAATAAAACTACAAGAAAAGTCACCTTTATTTGATGACGACAAACCAAAAATAGCCGTTCGTGTATGTGATATGCCCGAATGCGTTACCCATGCTGAGCATCGCGCCCCTAAGAACAGAGGGCTAAACGAATATTACAACTTTTGTTATGAGCATGTCAGTTCATATAACCGCGCATGGAATTATTTTGATGGTATGCCGGAGCGTGATGTCGAAGATTACATCTATAACGGCACAATTTGGGATCGTCCGACATGGAAATTCGCGACCGAAGGCGCTGCGGACGAAATATTGCGTCAGAAAACGTGGCAAACATACCATTTCACCGAAAAAGAAGCACCAAAGAGTCATAAAGGCCATTACGGCGCACATAATGGCGGCAATAACAACCAAAGCAGCTATGTCAGTCAGCAAAGCAGGAACACACCAGAGTTTAAAGCATTAGAAGAACTTGGCCTAGCGCCGCCCGTCACGCTTGAAATTATCAAGGCGGCTTATAAAACACTCGTAAAGAAATATCATCCGGATGTTAACAGCAACTGCCCTATGGCAGAGGAAAAAAGCAAAAACATTAATGCAGCTTACACCATGCTGCGCCTTTCTTATGAGAAATATGAAAAGCTAGAAGAAAAATTTAAGGGATAAGCCCCCTTTAAAAATCGCATTACCTCCCTATTTTTTGTATAAATAACTATCCGCTTAAAACGATGTTTAAGGACGCTATACCGTGAGTGAAGAATCAAAAAAAACCGAAAAAACCACCGCATTCGATACAACCCAGCTTGAAAACAGCCGTACACACAGCACCATCCCTGATAAAATGTACGATGTGCGCGAAACATTTGGTATTGATGTCGATATGAAGGTCCCAGGCTTTGCCCATGATATTCCCAATGTCCCTGAAATTGACGATACATATCAGTTCGACCACGATACGACCCTCGCTATCCTCGCAGGGTTCGGGCATAACCGACGCGTTATGGTGCAGGGCTTCCACGGCACGGGTAAATCAACCCATATCGAACAAATCGCGGCGCGCCTAAGATGGCCTTGTATGCGCGTCAACCTCGATTCCCATGTCAGCCGTATGGATTTACTTGGTAAAGATGCCATCGTTTTAAAAGAAGGCAAACAGATTACCGAATGGAAAGAAGGCATATTAACATGGGCGCTACAAAACCCTGTTGCTCTTGTCTTTGACGAATATGACGCAGGCCGCCCTGATGTAATGTTCGTTATTCAGCGCATTTTGGAAGCCGAAGGTAAGCTGACTTTGCTCGATCAAAACAAAATCATCCGACCGCACCCTGCCTTTCGCCTATTTGCAACCGCGAACACAATCGGTCTTGGTGACACAACTGGCCTTTATCACGGCACGCAGCAAATCAACCAAGGGCAGATGGATCGCTGGAACATTGTCACTGTACTGAATTACCTGCCCCCCGAAACCGAAGCGCAGATTATTTTAAAGAAAATACCAGAGCTTACATCTGACGAAGATAAAGACGAAGTCCGCGCCATGGTGCAGGTCGCGAACTTAACACGTAAAGGCTTTAAATCAGGCGATTTATCAACCCTAATGTCCCCGCGCACCGTATTAAGCTGGGCAGATAATACTGAAATTTTCGGCGACCGTGAACTATCGTTCAAATTAAGTTTCTATAACAAATGTGACGAAGCAGAGCGCCCGATATTAAGAGAATATTATCAACGCTGTTTTGGTGTAGACCTTGAGCAATGAAAAAGACAGAAGCGTCCTTTTAGAACGCCAACGTGACCAAGAAGTCTTTAAGGCCGCCACAGCCGCCGCCCTAAAGGCACTTTCCGAATGCCATGATGTCAGCGTCACTTTTTCTGCGAATGAAGCTGTTACGTCACGCCTACCTTTCTCTGATTCTTATAATGCCGCAAAGTTGCCCGCGATTGGCGACACTAAAAGCCATATTCAAAAAGACAGCCTGCGCGCCGCATCAGATATACGCGCATTGCACCTCGCCCATCACAATGTCGCGCTCCACAAAACCAGAAAACCAGAAAATGCCGAAAGCGCCGCAATATGGGATGCGTTAGAGCGCGCACGCTGTGAAGCTATTGGTATGCAAAACATGCGCGGCGTTGCCAAAAACCTCAATGCCGCCTTAGACAAAGACTGTAAAGCCAAACTCTACCAAGACATTACATCAAAAGAAGAATGCCCCCAAGCCGAGGCCATGTATATACTGACCCGCGCCGCGCTTTCGCAGACAGATTTACCTGAAGGCGCAAAGCAGGTACAAAGCCACTGGGGCAAAGACATTACCGATAAACTCGGCAATCAATCGTTAGCCGACCTTATCCCCGTAATGGATGACCAAGATAAATTTGCAAAAAAAGCGCAAAATATCCTTGATACGCTCGGCCTTGATGGTTTTGATACCATGCCAACGCCTGAACAAAACGATGATGATGCGAGCGAAGATTCAGGCGACGAGCAAAGGGAAGAAAACAAAGACACTGACGAGAAAGAAGACAAGCAGCACGAAGACGCTTCACAAGAAGACAGCCTAGAACACGACCAAGCCGAAGACATGGCTGAAGATAGCGACACCCAAGAATCAGAAGACGCGCAAGATGCCGCCGAAGACAGCGCCGCCGCACAAGACAATGATGACAACGCCAAAAGCAGCGAAAATGCGCAGGGCAATTACAACCCGCTCTCTGATTTGGGGCACAGTCCAGGATATACAATTTACACAACAAAATTTGATGAAATCATCGCCGCGGAAGACCTTGCCAGCGCTGCAGATTTAAAACGCCTACGCGACATGCTTGATACTTATTTAGAACGCTATCAGTCGATGATAACCCGCCTTGCTAACCGCCTGCAGCGCAAATTAATGGCACAGCAGCAACGCAGCTGGAAATTCGACCAAGAAGACGGACAGATTGACAGCGCCCGCCTTGCTCGCATTGTTGCAAACCCCACCGTCCCGCTTAGCTTCATGCGAGAACAAGAAACCAAGTTTAAAGACACTGTGCTAACCTTACTGCTTGATAATTCAGGGTCAATGCGCGGCCGTCCGATTACAATTTCCGCTCTCTGCGCTGATATTCTTATCCGCACGCTAGAGCGCTGCGGTATCAAAACCGAAGTTCTTGGCTTTACCACCCGCGCATGGAAAGGCGGCAAGTCCCGCGAGTTATGGATTGATAATGGCCGCCCCGAAAAGCCGGGCCGCTTAAATGACATTCGCCACATTATTTATAAACAAGGCGATACGCCGTGGCGGCGCTGCAAAAACAACCTCGGCCTCATGTTGAAAGAAGGCTTACTTAAAGAAAACATCGACGGCGAAGCTCTTGCATGGGCACATAACCGCATCGCCAAACGCAGCGAAGAACGAAAAATACTTATGGTCATTTCTGACGGCGCGCCAGTGGACGATTCTACTCTATCGAACAATCCTGCGACCTTCCTCGAAAAAGACCTGCACTCAGTTATAAACCGCATCGAAAAAAACAGCCCTGTCGAGTTAAGCGCCATAGGCATCGGGCACGACGTTACCCCATATTACAAAAACTCAATCACCATCACCGATGTCGACCAACTCGCCGAAGCATTAATGCACAAATTGGAAACACTGTTTGAGAAATAGAAGGTTTAAAAAGCCGCACTATCCATAACGATGCAGCCCATGCCCATGCTCCCGCATCCATGACTTTCCGCCATCATAATCAATACATAAATCTTCGCAAAGCGCCCAAAAGCGCTTGCTGTGATCCATATGCATTAAATGCGCTGCTTCATGCGCAACGACGTAATCCATTGCTTCGGATGGCGCAAATATTAATCGCCATGACAGGGATATGTGTCCATCAACACTGCAACTGCCCCAGCGGCTTTTTGTATCTCTGATTTGAATCTTTATGGCTTTACGGTCTAAATTCGCGGTTTTCTCATCCATAATATCGGTCAAATACTCACGCGCGACTTTTTTAAGGAAGCGCTTAATGCGCGGCGCGTAATCATCCAAATTGGTCTGCACCAATAATATATGGTCTTGCAACTCTATATGAGTTGATTTGCGCGTCAGATCTTTTTCAACAACAATTTCAACGTCGCGCCCAAGAACTGGGATGTTCACCCCATCTTCAAACGGCATATATTCAGGAAGCTCACTAATGCGGTCAATCACCCATTGGCGGTGTGAATCAATAAAGGCCTGCGCTTTTTTATGTGACGCAAAGCGCGGCAACACAAAATGCACACAGCGATTTGCAGGGTCAAGCCTAAGCGCCATACGCTTTGCGCGGCTATCACGGCGCATTTTCACATGCGCTTCGAGCCCTGATATATCAATCGCTTTACTCATATTTATAGATTAGACAGCACTAAGCCCCAAAAACAACATCAAAATGACTTTTCTTGCTATATTTTTCTGGCGCTAAATCTGGCACAGCGTCAAGATCAACCGTTGGAATCGGCGATACGTCACTTTCCAAGCTGCGGATAAAGTGGCGAATACGCGGCATAATTAAGCTGCGATAGCGCCGCCCGTTAAATATACCGTAATGCCCGACATCCTCTTGCATATGGTGATATTGCTTTGCCGCAGGTAAATTCGTACATAATTCATGCGCCGCCACAGTTTGCCCGCGTGAGGATATATCATCAAGTTCGCCTTCAATTGTTAGCAATGCGGTATGTTCTATCTTGCTTGGGTCAACATTTAAAGTTTCACCCGTAATCGGGTCATCCCAAGTCATTTCCCCCTTTGGCAGCAAGTGGCGCTGAAAAACAACATCAACCGTTTCCAAGTAGAAATCAGCAGGTATATCCATCACCGCCATATATTCATCATAGAACTGACGATGCTGCCCCGCCGAATCGCCATCACCCTGAATAAGATGCTTGTAAAAGTTCAGATGCGACCCGACATGACGGTCTAGATTCATCGACATAAAACCACTTAGCTGTAAAAACCCCGGGTAAACTTTTCGGAATCCGCCAGGATGGAATGCTGGCACAGTCTGCACAACTGTATTTTCAAACCAACTTAATGGACGCTCTTCTGCCAATTCATTGACGGCTGTTTTTGATACACGCGCATCAATCGGCCCGCCCATTAATGTCATGCTTAATGGCTGATTAGGGTCGTCTTCTGCCGCCATTAATGACACAGCAGCCATCACAGGCACAGCAGGCTGACAAACGGCAATCACATGGGTGTCACCGCCCAAAAGGCTTAAAAAGCTGCGCAAATATGAAATATAGCTATCAAGCGAGAAAACACCTGCATTAAGCGGCACTTGACGCGCGTCAATCCAGTCCGTTACATAAACATCATGATGGGGTAATAACGCTTCTATCGTCCCGCGCAGTAAGGTCGCATAATGCCCAGACATAGGCGCAACGACCAATACTTTGGGGTCTTTACGGTTAGTATCGCGTTTAAAATGGAGCAATGAACAAAAAGCCTTATCAACAATAATTTCTTCTTCAATCGCGACCGATTTACCATTGATGGTGGTTTCATCGAGCATCCAAGCAGGCTCACCAAAGCGGCGTGTTACACGTTCAAAAAGCTCCGCCCCTGCGGCAAGCGTTTTACCTAAAGGCGTGTAGGATAGAGGGTTAAACGGGTTAGCAAAGCTAGATTGAACCATCTGTGCGCCAATACGCGGCCCAAAAAGTGAGGCATTCCCCAATTCGTATAAATGATATAACATGTATAATAATCCTACTCGTTTTAAACGCACCCAATATAATGATAAAATATTAGCAGAATATAATGAAGAAATAATAAACCACTATGACAGATTTCATCGACGTATCTTTAATAAATCTAATTATAACACGCATTTACACAATTGTTGCAGCGCTTATAATTTCTATCCCCATTGGCATGATGCAGAGCAAAACGGCCGCCGCGCCGCTGCCCCTATTCTGGCTCGGGCTAAATAAGCTGTTTTTAAATAAGCTTATTAAACTAAACGTCGAAAAGCGCACTGACCAAGATTTGTTCTTCAGGGGACTATTTGTCGTCTGTTTTTTCATCTGCCTTTCTGCATTACTGGTCATTGCCTTTAATTTCCTGCCAGCAGTTTCCGCGGATATACATCTTGCACAAATCGCGTTTCTCGCTCTCGCCATCAGCACTGTTTCGCCATTATTGTTAAACAGGGATATACAGGCACAGCTTGCCAATAACGGTAAGCTCACAGCTGCGTTAGAATCAAAGCTATCCATATGCACCATGCGTGCACTGAGCAAGGCTGACAGCAGCGGCATTAATCGCTGCGTTATACATTATTCAGTATATAGTTTCATTCGCCACCTTATCGCGCCGATATTGTTTTTTCTGATTGGCGGACTTCCGCTGCTTATCATTGCGACGCTGTTTCTATGGTTAAGCTACGCCATTGGGAAAGCATCGCTTTCAGGCGCTTACACATATACAATCACCGTTTTTGAAGAATTGTTGAGCATTGTCCCGAATTTTATCGGCACGACATTAATTATCATGGCGACATTTATTACGCCCAGAGCAAGCTTTAAAACCGCGCTGCACGCCTTATCGTTAAAACATAGCGGCCATTTAATGCCAGGGGTTCACCCGCTTGCTATTACAGCCTTCGCGATCAATATATCCATTGGCGGCAAAGAGAAATCGCGCTACGGCGCAGCCATTGAACGCCCATGGTACGGCCCCAGAGATGCAAAAGCAAAAGTCGATGGCGCACAGGTGAAATTAGCGCAATATATGATTATTGTTGCGCAATTGCTCGGCCTATTCGCTTTGATGGTCTTTATATAAAAAGCAGAATCGAGATTTAAGACGCCATTTTATCGGGGTTATAAAAATTATCTAATATCAACATCTGACGCAGCGCGGCGATTTGCATGCCGCCATTAATCGCCGATGCTTGCTTCAACCCATAAGGGCGTGGGTCATCTAACACGAGCCAATTTTTAGCTTTAAAATAAGCACGTAGATCAGCATCCTGCGCATCTAAAGACGGCGCAATCGCGCAATGCCAATGTGTATCGGGGTTAAGCTTATCAAGTAGTAATGCCGCAGCAATCGCGGTATACCCCTCAAGGATCACAGGCACGCCGGCAAGGCGCGTTGCGAGGATTGCGCCAATAATCGCGTTAAGCTCATAACCGGAGCTTGCCTTTAGCATCGCAAAAAAGCCCTCTAAATCAACATCAGCGATGTCAATGTTCAGCTTACTGTCAATAAAGGGCATAAAATTGTGACAAATAGCGCGCCCAACTTCCGCAGAACCTGCGCCAATGGCAGCGATTGAAACCAAATCATTTTCAGGTTCGACCGTCATTAACCCATAAGCCAATGAATTGAGCAAAGCCTGATCATCCATCGCATCACCACTACGTAAGTCCGCAGTTGGCTCATCCATGTTCAAATCATAAAGGCGTAAATCAGCGCTTGCAAGGTTGATAACTTCGTTCACAGCATGATCGCCTGCTAATAACTTGCTGACCATGTCTTTGAAATAACCTTGCTGCGCTTCGTCTTGTTTTGCAATCCCGTGAGACGCCGCATATAAGGATAAACGCGGGCGCTTGATTTCAAAAATTTGACGGTCAGCAGCAAAATTGAGCCAGTATTTAATACGGCTAATTTGATCCATATCCGCAAATGCATCACGCGCGGAGCATGATGGATGCTCCATAGATGATATAAGCGTTTTAATCTCGTCAAAGTTTAATGCTGTTTCAGCCATAAATATTTCCCTTAGCGAATATAATGCGTGCAATTCATTTGCAGTTTATTTATAAGAACTATACAGAATGTAAAGTGATGATAAACAATAATCATTATTTTTCCGAAAAACCGCATTATTTATGCACTCTTTACTTGACTTGTATCGAGATGTTGCAGTATTGTCCGCTTCATTGTAAAGAATGGCGTAAATAGCGCATATATTAATATAGATAAGAATACAGAAGGATTTACACTATGAGCCGTCGTTGTGTAGTAACAGGTAAGAGCGTGATGTCAGGTAACAATGTATCACACGCAAAAAATAGAACGCGTCGTAAGTTTTACCCAAATGTGCAAGAAACAAGCTTGTTTTCTGAAGCACTTGGTCGCAGCGTACGCATCAAAGTGAGCACAGCAGGTATTCGTACTGTTGAACATAAAGGTGGCCTAGACGCATACCTTGTTGGTACAGCAAAAACGAAGCTTGATGAATCTCTTCGTCCAGTTAAAGTACAAGTTGAAAAAGTTCTCGCTGCTCAGAAATAATTTTCTAAACAAGCGAATAGAGCTTATCAATGACTGATCTTAAATATCCAAATTTTGCTTTTGATATTACCCACAACGCGCCTAATTCTAAGGCGCGTTTAGGTAATTTGAAGACTCCTCACGGGACTATTCAAACCCCAAATTTCATTTTTTGCGGCACAAAAGCAGCCATTAAGAACCTCAACCCTGATCAAATGGTTGAGGCAAAAACGGATATTATACTTTCCAACACATATCATTTAATGATTCAGCCCGGCGCTGATATTGTTGAAAAAATGGGTGGCCTTCATAAATTTATGGGCTGGGACGGCCCTATGCTCACCGATAGTGGCGGTTTTCAAATATTCTCTATGGGCCACGGCTCCGTAGCGGACGAAATCAAAGGCCGCAACAAAGGTGAGCGCGGACAGTCCCTTCTCAAAATCACCGAAGAAGGCGCAAAGTTCAGAAATTACCGCGATGGCTCATCCATGATGCTGACCCCTGAATTATCCATGGATATTCAACGCAAGCTTGGCGCAGATCTCATCATGCAGTTTGACGAATGCACGGCATTCCACGTTGATCGCAAATATACCGAAAGCTCTATGCACCGTTCGCACCGTTGGGGCGACCGCTCATTGGAACAATTCGCAAAAAATGATAACGGCGCACAAGCTGTTTACGGCATTGTTCAGGGCGGCGTATATGACGACCTACGCAAAGAAAGCTGCGCATGGACGAAGAATGGTAATTTCTTTGGCACAGCCATTGGCGGCTCTCTAGGCGGCAGCAAACAGCAATTTTACGAGATTGTTGAGCTATGTAGCAAAGAAATCCACCAAACACGCCCCGTTCATTTACTTGGCATTGGCGCTATTGATGATATTTTCCAGTGTGTGCGCCTTGGCATAGACACATTTGACTGCGTATCCCCGACCCGCGCAGCGCGACATGGCTGGGCGGTGATGAAAGGCGTACCGGGCAACCGTATTAACCTTAAAAACGCTAAATACAAAGATGACGAAACGCCGCTTGCCGCGGATTACGACATCAAAGCATCGAACTTTTATTCAAAAGCCTATATTCATCATCTGATAAAGGCACAAGAAATGCTCTCAATGCAGATACTCTCGCAGCATAATGTCTATGTGATGAACCTGCTGATGCGTGATATCCGCAAGGCAATCGCCGAAGACACATTAGATGCCTGCGAAAAAGAATGGCGCTGCCTTTAAAGCTCACGCCACTCTACAGACTCTTCATTGAAACAAACGCTTACTCAATCGCGCGTAATATGCCGGCCATTGGTGGACGGTTTTTATAGCCATCTTCACTGAACATATGTGTAATATTGCCTTCTGCATTAATCACATAAATTGTCGGGTGAGGAATACCGAAAAAGCGTGAGCCTGCTTCATATTTATCATTTAAAATGCCAAAGGCCATAATGCTTTTGGAACGTTCATCAGACAGCATTTTATAAGGGATGTTCTTTTCATCACTGAATTTTTTTAGCGTCGCTACAGAGTCATAACTGACCGAGACAACCTCATAACCTAGTGCCTTAAATTTTGGGTAATATTCAGCGAAGTCCTGCATTTGTTTTTTACAAAACGGACACCAATCAGCCGAGCGCACAAAAAAGACAACAAGCCCTTTTTCACCTTTTAAGGCATCAAAGCCTGCAATATGTCCATTTTGATCGGAAAACTCCAGTTGATGGGGGATTTTTTCATCAATTTGACTTGGCGCGGCGGCATAAGCCCCCATGGCTGTCGTGCAAATCAAAGACAACGCAACTACAGCTGCATAAAACTTTCTAAACATTATTAAACTTCCTTTTGTAAACAATCTAAAGTGACCTTGTTTTCTATTCGTAATCAGCATAAATTAAATTACATTATTATTAACGAAAAAGACATGAGCATGGCAAAAACACTCTACGATAAAATTTGGGACGCGCATTTAATTGAAACTGGCGATAATGAAAACACCCTTATC
>DELD01000029.1:0-173 GCA_002354205.1 Micavibrio sp. UBA2705
GGGAAAACAAAAAGCCCCCGCCCATGCAGAGCGGATAATAAAGCAGGACAATCATGGCGAAGCCCCGTAAAGATAATCGCGCCCGCTTTCACAAGCTTAGATATACGCGGATCACGCTCCAGTTCTGTCTTTAAACGCCCCTCACCAATTAATATCAAATGTGATACCGTCCC
>DELD01000029.1:463-18854 GCA_002354205.1 Micavibrio sp. UBA2705
TAATATCAAATGTGATACCGTCCCTGCTGCGTATAAATTTTCGAATAAAGTAATAATAAAGCGGTGGTTTTTCTCCTGTGTAAAGCGCCCAATATGCACCAAGCATTTTGCATCATGCGCAATAGCTAAATCGCCGAGCAAGCGTTCATCCGTGCCCTGCGCCGCCTTAAAAGCATCAAAATCAATGCCAAGCGGCTGTATCGCAATTTTTTTGTTCTGCGCCCAGTCCTCCCCTGCGAAATCTTGTGCCGCCGCCGTGCTTACCGCCAAAATGCGCGTGGCAAATACGCTGATAAGCCGCCTGAGAACGCTATAATAACACAAGGAGAATAAAGAAGCCTTGTGCGCGCGATGAGCGCTGTGCAGATGGGCAATGCGCCGCGGCACGCGGGCAAAAGAAGCAAGAGCCATCACAAGGCCTGAAAAAAAATAACAATGCGAATGCACCGCGTCATATGGGCCGTTTTGTTTAACGCAGCGCATAAAACGCACGCAAAAGCGCCACGATTTAAACCGCCCAATAGCATGAACACCGCCGCCTAAAGAACGCCATTTTTGCCCAAGATCGCCCACGCTTTCTTGTTCAACCATCACATCACATTGATAACCTTGCGGCGCGAGATGCGCGTATATATCCATCATGCCTTTTTCAACACCGCCAACATCTAATGAAGGCATAACATGCAGAATCTTTTTAGGCCGCGGTTGTTTTTGTGTCATGGAATCTTCCCTAACGGAAAAGCAAATAAAGCCGCATACGGCAAACTATATTGATTTTGGCATAGATTGAAACGAATGCACAGTAGCAAGAAACAGAAATTTTGTTCTTGATTTGTTCCACCAGTAATGTATAGTAGCTTTATAAACGGGATAATTGCGCCTTGACGTACAGGCGGCATCATATCCCCCAGATATACATTTCACACATATTTAAATCGAACATAAAGGTACACGCTATGTATTTAGGAACAGGCCTCGGCTTTTCGCCTGCGCGCTCTGCGCAAACATCAGCCCTTATTAAATCGTATAATTTTGCATCAATGGACACGCTGCCTGAAGAGCTGGGTAACATACGCTCAGGCGGTGCATGGTATCAAGATGATGATGGCTATTTCCATCATGAAACACAAAGTAACACTTTGCGTTTCGGTACAGTTTATGGATCAGAAAGGGGTGCGCTGGTTGAAATAACCATCACCGCTAAAAACCTATATTCCCGCCCTGCTGCCGGCCTCGTTACAGACCACTTAACGGCAGGCGCGCCAAACACAGCCATTGTTAACGATACCCTGTCACCATGTCAGAATCTCGCTGGTGGTAGCTCTGTATGGGAAATTGATAATAGCGCCGGCGAAACCGCGCTCGACATTGAATGGGCAGGCGCCATATCAAGCGGCAAAGCGAGCGCGATGGCTTATATAAAAACGCTGATCGGCGATACGCCCACATTGTCTATTAGCGGCAATGGCACACATAAAACAGGGCACAGCGTTAATGGTTACAGTTTTTATAAATGCGAAGACCGCAATGTTTCAGGCGCAGAGTATTTGCGCATAAGCGTTCCCGCAGGCGCGACTATCCGCGTGGCCTGCGGGAACTTTCAAGCTTATGACGTTATAACATCTTTTATTGATACGGCATCGGCAGCTTTAACACGCAATCAAGATGATTTAAACGCCACAGATGTGTCGTGGTGGTCAGGCATTCAACAAGGAACATTTTTCTTCGACTTCACCCATATGGATGACACAGCCGAAAGCGCCAATATATTTGAAATTCGTGATGGCGACCTTGATGACCGCTTCACGATTGGTCATACAAGCGGCATATTCTATACGACGATAAAATCCGGCGGGGTGACTATAGCCCACGAAACAAAGGCGGGGCTGAAAAACCTTAACCGTGTGCGCCTTGCTATATCCTATCAAGATGACCAATTTATTCAAAGCTGTAATGGCTTTGTCGATTTCATAGCCACATCGGGCAGTGCGCCAGATACAGCAAGCTTTGTCGAGCCCCCCTACCCTTTGAGCTTTTTATCCGTCAACCGCAGCGGCGCAGAACCGTTAAACGGTATCGTCCATGGCTTCGCGCTATACGGTGAAGCGTTTACACAAGACAAGCTCAAAAACATGACCAATCCAAATCAAAGTACAGCATTATGGGTGACACTATTTGGGGACAGTAACATCGCACGCTGGAATGTGAGCTGGAGTGGCCGCCCACAGCTGCGCTTAGATGAAACTTTGAAAGCTGCCATCCCTAATAGCCAGGTTACTAATGAAGGCAAAGGCGGGTCAGCCGCCAATTATAACGCGGCACAGCTTTTAGCCAGTGATTGGTGGAGCGGCGATAACGATAGTGGCGGCGGAAATATATACCTCGAATCCCTCGATAGAAACGTCACCTTAACGCGCAATGAATTAAGGAATTTTGACTATGCCGTGATTAACCTTGGCGCAAATGATTTAAGGCTCATTTCAAATGGTGACATTACTGTATCTGAATATAAAGCGTCTTTCCAAAATGTCATTGACCTTATTCATGCGGATTACGGCCCGCAAATCAAACTCATCATGCAGAACCTCGCAAGCAGTGATCATAGTGAACATACACAGGCCGACACGCAAGCTATGCGCGAAGCCATGGCGCAGCTTGTTGATGAAAACATATCCATTATCGCCTCATATGACACATATGACGTTGCCCGCGTAGATGAACTGCACGCCGATGAAGACGGCTGTAATATTCTTGTCGACCGCCTCGCCAATATTATTCTGGCTGATCTCGGCCTCGAAGAGCCGCGCCGCGCCCCGCAAGTAATGCAAGCGAGACATAATGGTAACACCATAACCCTAGACACAGATGCCAGCGCGCTCAGCGGCGATGACCCCGCTATATTCTATGTTGAGGTTAACAATAGCCCCATGGCGATTACAAGCGCGCTGACAAGCGGGACAAAAGCAACCCTGATATTGGATAGCGTGATTGAAGACGGCGACGATGTGCGCTTATGGGTGGGTTACGGCAAAATGGACAGTTTAACGCCAGCGCACTGCATTATTGATACCATCAGCGGTTATCCGCTGCGAAGCGCCGCAAACATCATTGTCACAGGGGCTTAAGTAAATATTCGTTTAGGGGCATGTGTGAAACAGTTTTGTTTCTTTCCGTCTCAAAGCTTACCAATCAAAGAAAACAATATGTTATTGGTTTTATATGAAGAGCCCGCAACATCGCTTTGATAATCTATATGGGAAACATTGATGCGCGCACGCAAATTCTGATTCAATAAATACAGTGCCCCTAAGCTGTAACGATTCGCAGCGTCTTTGCGCCCTATTTGCTCAAAGTCGCGCTGCGTATAGCCATATTCGCCATCCACATAAAGTCGGTGGTAGATTTCATATTCCGTTGAAAGGCGCAAAGATGTCGTGAGCTGCCCTTCAATAATATCGTTATCCTGCGTAATATCGCGGTCCAATTGCAGGCCGACCATCCACCGCGGCGAGAGTGAATATTCTATTTCTGCACCGAAATCTAACGCATCCACATTCTCAATGCGTGTTTCATCATAATCCTGCATAAGATAGCCAAGGCCAATATTCGCAAAGAGCAAACCTTTATACTTTGTCTCTACACCAAAAAACGCACCGATATTCGTACTATCTCGCGACAGTCCTGAAAACCCTGCCCCCGTATAGTCCCTGCGTAAGAATTTATGGGCGCTATATTTCAGCCGCGCGAACGCAATATGCTCTGCGCGACCTTTTCGCCCTCTTAAAAATTCATATTTCGCGCCGATTTGCCCTGCATATGTATCTTGGTCATTATCACGGTAAATAACAGGCCTGCCATCGCGGCGAGAGCGCCCATCATTGAAACGCAGCGTATTATGCTCCCCCTTTAACGATAGAATTAAACGATTGAAACGTTTAGATATGCCGGTTTGTATATATTGGTTTCTAATGCGTAGTGGCTCCCGCGTCGCGCTTTGATTTAAAACATCTCCCCGGGCGCGCGAATACAGGCTGTGTTCATAGCGCAGCGGGATGCTCCATTTTGAGTTTAACGCATAATTCGCCGCAAATTTAAAATAGATATCATCCCTATTCTCCCCTTCATTGTCATGATAGCGTTTTGACATGCTAGAAAACGTTGCCGATAAAATAAGTTTTTTATATTCTTTGATAACGTTAATTTCAGGGTTAGCAGTGTAGACAAAATCACTTTGTACATCATCTTCGCGCGCATACACATTTGACGTAGAGAGCACATCTAAACGTAGGCGCGGATAATAAGAAAACCCTTTATAAACAAAGCCCTTCGCATTAAAAACTTTCGGTATACCTTCGCTTTGCGGGGGCAAAAAGACACGTTCTTCCGCACGCAAAACCTGTTGCGCATTTGCGGGCATGGCCATAGAGCATATGGATAAACATACCGCGCAGGCACTAATCTGTAGCTTTCTTCTGAGCATGAAATTCAATTAAAACGCAAATCGGGTGTATAAATCCTCGGACGAGGCCTGCATTCAGCATAACGCGAAACCGTAAAATACACAAAATAATTGTGCCTATAACGATATCTATTGGCCTAAGACACTGCGATGGATTACAATCCGTATATTCAGAAATATAGAGAGTGAAAAGGTCGGCACGCTTTGCAGCATATTGAGTTGCCTAAATTCATGCATATATCTATCTCCGGCACAAAATTATTGGTTTTGGCGCTGCAGCTTTATATTGTTACCTCAATATTCTATATCTACCCAAGTGGTTACCCGCAGCCAGCGGATTTGATAATATTTACAGCGATCAGCATTTCATTTGTTTTCTTTTTGTTTAAACCACAATGGCGGATCACCCTGCCTATGGCTTTAGGGCTATCCTTCGCATTATGTGCGTTTACAATAAATATGACCCATTATGCACTACACCCTGATAAACATTTCTTTCTCAGCAGTCTTTATTACGTTTTTAACCTTGGCGTGTTCATCTACACGTATCGCGTATTTAAACGCGCCCCGCAGACATTCGCGCGCGCCATTATCCCTATTCTTGTAACTGTAGTCGCTCTTGAATGTTTTTTTGTCTTTGCGCTGAACATTACGGACGGATATCGCGCGACAGGAACGTTTAATAACCCCAATCAACTTGCCTATTGGGCGCTTTTGTCATTTTGCCTTTTGGTAGCTATGCGCTACCCTCAACCATTAAAATGGTTCGACTATATTTTGATTGCCGCCTTATTGCTGGTTGAAATGGAAAGCCTCTCTAAGGCGGCGCTGGTTTCTTTTTTCTTCGCTATTTTATGCCTCGCTTTTAGCCGCTGCGTTACGTATATAGGGCGCGGACTTCTGCTTGTGGGCTGTTTATCTGTAATGGTCTTTGCGATTTTTAGTGTCCAGTCCATCACGAAAACATTTAGCGCAGCAGAAAACATTCAAAAAACAGTGACAAGGCTCGCAAGCATAGGCAAAGATAGTGATGATAACTTGGCGGGGCGCGGTTATAACCGCCTGTTTGAACACCCACAATATTTGATACTAGGCGCTGGTGAAGGTGGATATGAGCGCTTTGCGGTTAAGCCTTTTGAACTTCATTCAGGTATTGCGACGCTTTTCTTTTCATACGGCATTGGCGGCGCTGTTATATTTGGGCTTTTTATTTTTTCGATCCTACGCCACTTACCGCCAATATATTGGGCGCTTACCTTTGCAACGATGCTTTATGGCTTAACCCATCAAAATATACGCTTTACTTATTTCTGGTTCTTTTTAGGTGTTCTCGCGGCAATTGCAGATATACGTTACACAGGCAAAGTGAAACTGATCAATAAATAGCTTTATCTAAAAACAAAGCCCCCTGCTCAGCACGCTGTAATAACGCAGAAAAATAAGCTTTAGGATTATAAATCTTACTTTTTTCTCTGTTAAATCCATGTGATGTGACCATAAACGCAATTGCTGAGGCTACTTTACCAATGAGAGCATCTGATTTACGCCAGATATCATCCGAAATACCATATAAGTGCCTATGATCTTCTGCATACTGCATAATATCCTGCCAATTGCTCAATTTTATATCTTTATGGTTGCGGTAGATATAACGGCTTAAATCCTGATAGGTAATATTCTCCAACCCTAAATTATTAGGCGCCGTTTTATTATTAGATATATTACTAATTTTTGTATTCTCTTTGTGGACGACATTTTTGTCGACATTGGCGAAATTTTTTTCTCCTTGTTTGCAGAGTTTATTAAGGAGTTTGGTAAGCAGGCTTATAATGCTTTGCAGCTTTGTCGCCGTTACATTTGGACGTATAGGTGCATCTATAGCTTGCGCGGTTTCATCATCAAATGTGACGGTATCGCCTAAGATGAGGCTGCGAATCTCTTTACGCAGTTGATGAACGCTGTTTTTTAAGGATAGCCAAGCCTGTTTTTGCGCCCTTCTGTGCTTTTCTGCGCATTCTAACATCGCAATGCTGTCTGTTAGCGGCGATAAATTAACGCCAAAAGCCTTCGTAATCCGTCCTGATGCGTCCCGCGCGCCATAACGCTTATTATTTGGGCTGTCTTCAAAGCGTAGGAAGTTTTTATCGGCAAGTCGTTTTTCAATGCGCTGTATCTGGCGCACAGAAAGGCCTAAATCAAAGGCTGTACGGCATAAGGATTGATATATAATTGGCGCGCCCTTCCCTTCCCAATCAAGGTCTCTTGTAAAGGATAAATAATAATCAAGCAGGTTGATCATTTGCGCAGTATAACCACTATGTTTGCCTAGGCGCTTTATCAGCGTTAAGGCATAATAAGCCTGTTGACGAGAGCGACTTTTCGTGTCGTTTCCGCCTGATGTCTTGTTCACAATGTTTTTCATCATAGAATAATTACGATAAGGCATAAAAAAGCGTTCACTGAAACCATATTTGGCTTGTGTTGGCGCTCTGAAAATCATATAATTTAGCTGTCAGACGAAATTATTAATTTCAGAGAGTAGCCCTTGCAGAATATGCGGGGCTATTTCTTTATGTCCGTTTCGCTGTCCTCCTTATAATCTTAATTAATACGCGTCTCATGAAAATTGAGATATGAAATGGTTTTATTGGATGGGGGATCCCCCAAAAGCTACGCGAGAATCATTGCGATTCTTTAGAAACGTTACCAAATGTAACGCAATGTTTCAATTAAACAAAAGTAAACACGCAGCAAGATTCTCTGCGGAAACACTTTGTTTTGTTGTTTTACAGTGCTTTATGGCCGGTATATTTTTATTGTGTCACCTGCCGTTACTTTGTGTGGAGGTTTTTGTGTAACTTTCTGTTTATGTGCGCTTCGCGCAGCATCCCGGCGCTTTTATTGCTTGGATTCGCTAGGGGCTATGAAATGTATAGTTCTGTTTTAGCGCTGTTGCTGAACATGTTTATTAAATTGCTAAAAACGTGGCTTTAACGAATCAGGTTTGCTAAGATTGAAACAAGACGAGATGACGTAAAACATTTTGGGGAACAGAGAGAAGCACATGAAAGTGAATCCGACAGATGCCGCACAAGTCGCGGGCGTAACAAGAAAAACGCTTTATGCCGACATGCAAAAAGGCACACTTAGTTACGAAGTGACAGATAAGAAGAAACGTTTAATTGATGTTGCGGAGTTGGAGCGTGTCTACGGCTCGCTCGTTAAAGATGTTAAAGGTACACAGCAAGACACATTATTTGATGCGCCGCGCGAAGCGCAGGTTACACAATCAGCCGCAAACACAGATACTTCCGTTGAAGCCGCATTGCTGCGTCAGCGTATGGAGTTTATTGAACTTGAACGGGTAAGAGAGCGCGAGCAGATGAGTGAGCAGATAGAGCATTTAAGAGCCATGCTCGGTTCAGAGCAAGAGGAGCGGCGCAAAATAACAGCGCTGCTGACAAACCAAAGCTCAGAGCGTGAAAAACAAGGCCAGATGCAAGAAAAAACGGAGACAGAACTCGATAGCTTAAAGACGACCGTGCTTGAGCTGCGTAAGCAGAATAGGGGCATCTTCAAAGCGCTGAAAGAAGAGCAGAGCAAAAGCTTCTGGCAGAAAATATTTGGTTAAGTAAATATTTTTATTATGTTTTTATTTTTAGTTTGTTAAACTGTTTGAACAAATTTATACAGAGCTCTATTTTAGGAGATAGTTAATGTCTAAGGACTTAGTGCGCATAAGCGTGATGATACGAACCGAGCAACTGAACCAGCTGCATGCGCTTGAAGTGAATATTAGTGGTTATATACGCGATTTGATTGATGACCGTATCAGTAATGATACGATTGTTCTCTCGGTCAGTGATGAAACAAAGAAATTATATGATCAGGTCATTTCAAATTCAGGTCAGACAGACCTTGATTTAGAGCCTTATGTCGTTGATGCGTTGAAAATTATGATCCAAGATAAAATCTCGGAAATGCAGAAACTGCACGACAGTCTATAGTCTGTATTTTACGGAGCATCCCATTGTTGATAAATTCAGGCCACCAGACTGGCCTGAATTTTTTTTGTGTGTTCTTGTAATGGGGCAGGGGAGAGCACGCCTTCTTTAAAATTATCGCTACAGAGCTGAATAATTTTTGACCCAATAATAACGCCATTTGCGCCTTTGTTGACCATATCCTGTGCGTGGTCAGGCGTTGAGATGCCAAAGCCTGCAATGGCGGGGAGCTTTATTTGTGTCTTGATTGCAGTGAAGAGCGTTTTAAGGTCACTGTCAAAATCGTCCTTCATGCCTGTTGTGCCCATTTTGGTCACGACATAGATAAATCCGCCAGCATAGGGGCGTATTTTTTCAAACCGGCCTGCATGCGTGGTTGGGGCAACAATAAAGATAAGCTCCATATTTTGTGCTTGCGTGATGGGGTGGACATCCTCAGCGTGCTCGGGCGGTAAATCGGGGATAAGAATGCCATCGCAGCCAGCCTTAGAAAGGGCGGAAATAAAGTGCTCTACGCCTTTTGCGAGAACAATATTAAAATAAGTCATCACAGTAAGCGGGATTTGCGGCGCGTATGCGCGGATGGCTTCAATGAACACAATCGCATCATCGGCTTTAAACCCTTGATCCAGCGCTATATTGGCTGCGTCCTGAATAACAGGGCCGTCAGCCACGGGGTCACGAAAGGGCAGGCCGAGCTCTAACCCATCAGCGCCGCCATCAATTAATGCTTTTGCCGCCGCGATAGAACCCTCTAGTGAGGGATAGCCCATCAGGACGTAAGGCATGTAGACGGCTTTGCCGCTATTCACCTTGTCATGAATCTGCGTGTATCTGGTGTTAAGCATTTTTCTGTGCCTCCGCATAGGCCATGATGTGTTCTAAATCTTTATCGCCGCGCCCTGATAAATTGACCAAAATGACGCTATCAGGGTGTTCTTTTGCTGTTTTCTTGGCTTGTGCAAGAGCGTGCGCGCTTTCAAGCGCAGGGAGGATACCTTCAAGCGCAGAAAGCTCATAAAAGGCGCTGACGGCTTCTTCATCGGTTATTGCGGTGTAGGTCGCGCGGCCTATATCGCGTAAATAAGCATGTTCAGGGCCGACAAGCGGGTAATCAAGCCCAGCGGATATACTATGCGTGTCTTGAATTTGTCCATCTTCATCTTGTAAGGCGAGGCTGCGCATGCCGTGTAAGACTGCAGGCGTGCCTTTGACTAACACTGCGCCATGCCTGTTGGTTTCCAAACCTTCGCCGCCAGGTTCTGCGCCGATGAATCGTACTTCTTGATCCTCACTAAAACCACTAAATAATCCAATCGCATTTGACCCGCCACCAACGCATGCTATGGCGTAATCAGGGAGCTTGCCAATCTTCTCAAGACATTGCGCGCGCGATTCTTGACCAATCATGCGGTGGAAATGTTTCACTAGGGTCGGAAAGGGATGGGGCCCTGCGGCTGTACCCAGTAAATAATGTGTGGTGTCACAGCTTGCAATCCAATCACGTAATGCTTCGTTAATAGCATCTTTTAATGTTGCGCCGCCACTTGTTACGGCAATGACTTCCGCGCCGAGCAGCTTCATGCGCTGTACATTTGGGGCTTGGCGTGCAACATCGACAGCGCCCATATAGACGGTGCAGGGGAGGTTCATTTTGGCGCAGGCCATTGCCGTGGCTACGCCATGCTGGCCTGCGCCGGTTTCTGCAATAATCCGCGTTTTGCCCATTTTTTTGGCAAGCAGGGCTTGCCCCAAGGCGTTATTGGTTTTATGTGCGCCGCCATGCAGTAAGTCTTCACGTTTTAAGTATATTTCTGCGCCATAAGCGGCCGAGAGGTTTTGCGCGTGATAAAGCGGGGTAGGGCGGCCGCCCCAATCTTCCATCAAACCTAAAAACTCAGCTTGAAAGGTGCTGTCATGCTCGTATTTGCGAAAACCAGTAAGAAGCTCTTCTAAAATAGGCATCAAGGCTTCTGGGGAGTATTGCCCGCCATATGCGCCGAAAAAGCCATTATCTTCATTTTGTAAACTGCTCTTACTGTCTTGCACTGCCTATTCCTTACATCAACCGCTATAGATCGCCTATTTAGCGAGATTATGTTTTTTAGGTCAAGGGTTAATCGCGTAGAGGGAAAAAACTTTCTTTTTTGCCGTGTAATATGTATAAAGAAGCGGCAGACAGCATTGTAATCATGGTGAATAATGAATGGCTATACAGCTAGGTGACATAAAAATTGATGATCCGGTCTTCTTAGCGCCTATGTCTGGCGTTACGGATTTGCCGTTTCGCCGTTTAGTACGGAATTTCGGCGCAGGCCTTGTCTTTTCGGAGATGATCGCAAGCCGCGCTATGGTTGAACAGGTTAAGGGATCTAAACGCATTCAAGAAGACCGCCTTGATGAACCGCCTTTTGCCCTGCAGCTTGCAGGCTGTGATCCAGAAGTCATGGCAGAGGCAGCACGGCTTTGCGTAGCGCGTGGCGCGCCGCTTATTGATATTAATTTTGGCTGCCCTGTGAAGAAAATCGTTAATAAAATGGGCGGATCGGCGCTGATGCGTGATGAACCACTCGCTTTTGACATCATGCAGGCCGTCTGTGAGGCTGTAAACGTACCTGTCAGCGTGAAAATGCGCCTTGGCTGGGATGAAGATCACCTTAACGCGCCGCATTTGGCGCATTTAGCAGAGAAAGCGGGCATTCAAATGGTCACTGTGCATGGACGCACGCGCTGCCAGCTTTATAAAGGGGCGGCAGACTGGGCAGCTGTGCGCGCAGTGAAAGAAAACGTCTCCGTGCCTGTAATCGTCAATGGCGATATTAAAACCGCCGCAGATGCACGGCTTGCAATGCAGCTTTCAAAAGCAGATGGCGTTATGATAGGGCGGGCGTGCTATGGGCAGCCATGGAAGATCCGTGCAATTAGCGAGGCGCTTTATTATGGCAGAGAATCGTATGAACCAAATATGCACCATAAACAGCGGGTCATTTTGGAGCATTATCATGCGCTGCTAGATTATTATGGCGTGGATACCGGTATGAAAATTGCCCGCAAGCATTTATCATGGTATTTGAAATCGATGCCTGAATCTGCGGCTTTTCGTAAAAAAGTTACTCAGTTAACTGACCCTGTGCTTGTTGTCTCAGAAATTACAGCGTTTTTTGCTGACCTGCCTGTCGCGCGCGCAGCTTAGAATGAGAGAAACGTTATCAATCCATAAGATCAATGCCGAAATGCAGGCATAGGGCATCGATGAGCTTATAAAGGCCTATACCATCATCTGGGCGTTTAGAATCTGTGGCTATTTCTTGTAGAGTGAGTTCGTGGGCAATGTTTTTCTGCACTTCGCGGCGTATTTCATCGATATTCAGGCCGTCTGTGACGCTGGCGTGAAGTTTTTCGAGCAATTCTTGCTCTGTTGGGTGCAAATGCCCGTCTTTATAGGCAAGTAAACGCGCAAAATAGACGACTTGCGCACGGTATTTGGGTTCATTAACATGTTTAAGCATTTCAAGTGCATCTTGCGGGTTAGAAAGGTCCGAGATAAGTAGAATGTAGTTGTCTTGGCTGAGGCCAGCTTTAGCGCGCATCTTGTCGAAAATATTGATTAAATGGCTGCGCTCTGTTTCATGGATCAGACCATCTGCATGTGCCATTGTCACGATGCAGCGCCACATATAAAGCTTGCTGATGCTAAAAGAGGGGTGCATTGTGTTTTGTGTGTTCGCTGTCATGAGATGTCGCCCTTACCTTAATCATAGACTGTAATTGAACTATTATTTTACCACATCCCTATAATCTAGGCGACATTATTTTAAAACACAAAAAAGCCGTATTAACCAAGGTTAATACGGCTTTTATAATCTTGTTATTGTATTTTATCTATTTGATTTTATAGAGATAATCAAGGTGCGCAGCGGCAAGTTTATGGCCGTTATTATTCGCTTCATTTAGCATTTCTTCGGCTAAATCAAGATCGGCGCTATCCATACCAAGACCATGCAGGGCTTGATAACCGATGCTATGTGCGGCTTGTACGTTGGCGTTCATATCGTATGATGCGTGGAAGAATGTATTGGCAAGACTGTCATCTTCAGCAACGCTAATACCGTTTGCAAGGTCGTGACCAATGTCTTTTGCTGCCTGTGATGCGACATTTATATTATCTGAATTCAAACGCTCAACTTCGTCCGCAAAAACATCTGAAAGGCCAAGGCTGCTGATCAAGTCGAGGACTTCTTCAGGGCTGTCAATCACTGTGTCTATCTCTTCGGCCACCGGCGCAGGCTCTGCGTCTGTTTCATCGGCAACTAAAACGGCGTTATTTTCTTCATCAACTTTAATGACTGGCGCGGTTACGGTTTCGACCGTTTGTTCAATGCTCTGGCCTTCTGCTTGCTCTGTGTCTTGGTTGTCTGAGCCCGTAAGGCTTACAAAAGCAAGGCTAGAGACCAAAAGGGCTGCGCCCGCTGAACTCGCAATTGCGAGTTTATTGTTTTTCCATGCATTGCTTGCCCATGATGTAAATTTCGACCAGTAACTTACTGCGGCGTTATCTTGTGTGTTCTCGTTGCTCATAGCGCGGCTCCATATTGTTATATGGGGCGGAGTATAAAGCGGCAACTCTATTATGTCAAGAAGATTTCTTTTGATACAATATTACAAGCCGCTATCACTATTACGGCTATGCGCAGGCTTTGTTTGCCGCCATTGCAATGGCGAGGGCTTGATCCAGATCTGCAATAATGTCATCAATATCCTCAACGCCAATTGAAAGGCGAATAGTCTCTGGCATTGTGCCTGCGGCTTTTTTCTGCTCTTCACTGAGCTGAGAATGCGTTGTTGATGCTGGGTGGATAAGCAAGCTGCGTGTATCGCCAATATTTGCAAGATGCGAGAATAGCTTCACATTATTGACGACCTCAACGCCAGCTGCATAGCCGCCCTTAACGCCAAATGTCATCACGGCGCTGCACATACCGTTTTTCATGTATTTTTGACCGTTCTTATATGATGGGTGAGAGGGCAACCCAGCATAGCTAACCCAGTCGACACCCGCATGTGCATCAAGATACTGCGCGACTTTGAGCGCGTTTTGGGAGTGTCTTTCCATACGCATACCAAGGGTTTCTAAGCCCATTACGGTTAAATACGCGTTAAGCGGCTGCTGGTTCATCCCAAGATCACGCAGGCCAACGGCATGGTTATGCATACAAAAGGCTTTTTCGCCAAACATATCTGCAAATATAGCATTATCATATGCAGGCTCAGGCATGGCGAGCATTGGGTATTTTGCAGCGTTCTTTTTCCAGTTAAAATTACCGCCATCAACTACAGCGCCGCCCATTGCATTACCGTGACCGCTAATAAACTTGGTCGTTGAATAAGTGACAATATTCGCGCCAAATTCAAGCGGTCGGCATAAATATGGCGTGCCAATAGTGTTATCAACTGCGAAGACAACGTTATACTCTTCTGCTATTTTGGCGATGGCATCAAAGTCAACAATGACGTTTTCAGGGTTGGTTGGGCTTTCAACGAAAATAACTTTAGTTTTTTCAGTAATCGCGCGTTTGAAATTATCTGTGTCCGTCGGGTCAACGAAATGGCCTTTCCAGTTAAAAGCGCGGCTAAACTGGTAACGTAGCTGGCTTAATGTTCCACCATATAGTTTTGACGCTGCGACAAACTCATCACCGTGGCTCAGCAAGGTGAAAAACATCAGCATCTGCGCTGAAATGCCTGATGATGTACATGTTGCGCCAACGCCGCCGTCAAGGGCGGCAAGTTTCTCTTCCAAAGCAGAGACGGTGGGATTGGTTAGGCGTGAATAAACAAATCCAGGCTTTCTCAAGTGAAAAATATCCGCAGCATCTTCGATGTTTGGGAAGCTATAGGCTGATGTCTGGTGTATGGGAATAGTACGCGCGCCGGTTGTTGGGTCGCTACCGCAGCCTGCATGGATTGCTAATGTATCAAAGTTTTTGTTTTTATTTTGATCAGACATAGTATGATTCCCCATATAATGTTATTATTTTGAGGTAGAAGCTATCATATTTTACGGCGTATTTTGATCAAAAAGAATGCTGCTTTGCACCATCTTTGTATAAAATATTAGAGGTACTTTATATGACAATTTTAGATTTATCAGGAATGCGCGCTTACCTTGACGGCGATAAGGAAGAAGAGCGCGAAATTATTCAGGTCTTTGTAAGCAAGGCACAGAAAGATTTGGAGGCGATAAAAGCTTCTTGTGACGGCGTTTCATTAGAAGCGTGGCAAGAAAGCTGCCATTCGTTGAAGGGGAGCGCTGCGCTTTTGGGCGCGTTTATATTACGTGACCTTTGCCACGAAGGCGAAACGATGGGGGGGTGTGATGTCACGGCACAGCAAGCGGTTTTTTCCCGTATAGCAGAGGCCTATGATGCAGTGCTTGCAGCGCTAAATGACGAAGGTCTGCTTTAAAAGGGGAGGGGCGGTCTCTTGTTGAGAGGATGATAAAAGGCCACCTTATTTGGGTGGCTTTTTGCTTCGCTGCATTAATGCTCGCTCACCATCATGCGAAAAGCTGAGCCGAAAGAGACGCCCGTTGAACGCGCGGCGGCCTTGCTGACTTTGATATTAACGGTGGGCATACTTTGTATCACCAGCACGCAGCTTTTAGTTGTAAGGCAGCTTTCATGCGTTGAAACAGTGATAACGCCTTTTGTAGTGACGGCGTTGAAAATTTGTGATTGCTGGGCTTCTGTGCCTTGTGTGAAGTATAAAACAGGGAATTTGCCTGTCGACGCGGCATTTGGCGTGATTTTCTTTGCATGAATATTAAGCCTCCCAGAATGTATGCCGCCATTAATCAGGGAAATCATATCGTTGGCTTCTAAAACGGAATGCGGGTTGTCAATATTCTGAACGATGCCAATTTGAATGTCGCCACTTGGCCCATTTTCAATGAAGCCTAAGGCGCGGCCTAATATTTGTAAGTCTTTTTTGTTGAGTGCGTGTGCTTGCAATGGGCATATCGCTATACCAATAGCAATAAATGCTATTGTTAATATGAGTTTTTTCACGGTATCCTCGTTTTAAAATAAGTTAAAGAAATAAATAAAATCAAATAATATAAATAATAGATAAAGTGTATGCCATGTGTTGGGCTGAGTAAATATATTCGGTGCGTTTATAAAATAAAAAAAGCCCCTTACGCATAAGGGGCTTTTAAAAACTTTATCGGCTTAAATATTAAAATTCATATTTGGCGCGAAGGAACACTTGGCTGTCGACTTCCTCACCATAAGCAGATTGTTCGTTATCACCAAGCGCTGCTTGTGCGTTGAGAGATAATGTCAACTTCTCGATTGGCATGTAGGCAATGCGCGCATCAAGAATAACTTCTGGGTCGATGTTGAGCTTTCTTGCTAGGACGGATGGCGTTGCTGAAACGTCAGCGCCTTGGTTAAAGGCTGACGCCCATGTCGCGAAAGCATCAAATGACCACTGTGCAGTTGGCGAATAACCTAAATTGACATTCACCATATGATCGGAGTTCTGCCCGTCATAATTTGTGCCAGTTTTCAGGTCATCTTTGATTTTTGAGTATGAGTAGTTAATACCCCAGCGGATGTTACCGTCAGTTAAACCTGAGAGGCTAACTTCACCGCCATGAACCTTGGTATCACCAATATTGGTCAGGGAGGTTGTGCCGAGGAAGCCTTGCTGGTCTCTGATTTCCTGATAAAACGCGCCAAGCTTGAACTTACCGTTAAGATCGGTGAGTTGACGTTCATAACCAATCTGGTAGTCAAAGATCGCCGATACTTTTGTGTTCGGGTTACCATATTGACCACCTGTTGGGTTAATGAAAGTCAATTCAAATGATGCGGGCAGGTCAACACCTTTTGCGGCAGAAAAACGCAGCGTATCAAGGTCTGTCATTTTATAGACAAGGCCAAGGTTGTAACCATATTCATCATAACGGTTTTTATATTCATCTATAGCGTAAGGGCTGTTGAATATACCGACGGCTGATGGGTCATAATCTGTGTCGACGTGATCATAACGTAGCGCAGCGCTAGAGGATAATTTATCGTTAATGTTCCAATACCATAAGCCGCTTACAGATTTAATGTTGAGGTTCTCTTCACCGAAGTAAGTTGTACCAAGGAAGTTGTCTGTAGTGTTGGTGCGATATTCACCAGCAAGGCGCAATGTGTGGCTTGTGCCAACTTTGAAGGTATCGCTTAACTGAAGTACAGTGACATTATTCTCAAAACCAACAGTTGCGATATCAGATTTGTAAGCCACATCCACGCTGTTGCGGTATACCGTTGCGTCAATAATACCCCAATCTGTATCAGAAGAGATATTCATGCGCATTGATTTGTTATCTGAATCACGACCATGGCTTGTACCGTATGGGTTCATGATATTTTCGTCAGTAACGCCGCTACCAATTTCAACACGCATTTGTGTTTGTGCATTGAGCTGCAATGCGAGGTCTGCGTTGAAGTTGTGTGAATAGACATCATCACGCAGGCTTGTTACGCCCGCGTTGATTGTATTGCGGTCTTCTTCAAGCTTTGTTGTAGAGCCAGATACGCGCAGCGCAAACTCTTCGCCGTTTTGCCATGTATAGACACCAGAACCACTTTTATAGCCGTTGATACCAGCATCAGCTTCTGCAACATCAATGTCATCATATAAAGGGTTATATGTAACGATGTTGATAACGCCAGATGTTGCGTTAAAACCAAAAAGCGCAGTGTTCGGGCCACGGACGACTTCAATTTGGCGGATTTCTTTGAGATCAACAGGAATGGCAGACCAGTTTACAAGGCCAAAATAATCTTCAAAAACTTGACGGCCATTGACAAGGACAAGCAAGCGTTCGTTGCTCGGTGTGTTGTAACCACGAACGCCGACGGTGTATTCTGTGGATGTGTTCTGACGAACAGATACGCCAGCATAATGGCGCAGAATGTCAGGAATTTCACGCGCAGGGTAGCGTGCGATCTCTTCGGCTGAGATAATAGTCATGTCTAATGGCGCATCAGATGCACGCATTGGTGAGCCGTTGGCTGATGTCGTGACGGCTTCACCGAACATTTCTTGCATCACGCCGTAATTAAGGCTTTGTGCTTGTGCAGATGATATGCCAAAAGCGCATATCGCGGCAGCTGAGAATAAAAGTTTTTTCATTTTAGGAATCTCCTGAAGGGATAAATATGTGTTGGGACTGTGTTAAGAGCCTATTGTTCTGAGATCATCATGCGGAATGCAGATCCGAATGATACCCCTGTGGACCCTGCCGCAGCTGAGCTTACCTTGATGTCAACTTTAGGAACGCTTTTGACGACCATAACGCACTGACTTGCATTAAGGCAGCTATCATGCGTTGAAACAGTAATGGTACCTTTTGAGCTTACCGCATTAAATATTGACGCGTGTGAAGCTTCTGTGCCTTCAGTGAAATAGAGAACAGGGTGACCGGAACCTGCAGCAGCGCCTGTTGCGACTTTTTCTGCTTGTAAATTGATCTTGCCTGATTTAAGGCCGCTACCGATGATAGAAACCAGCTCATTTGCTTCTGCCAAGGATGCGGCATTGCCTGAATCTGTAACGATACCGATTTTAACGTCGCCGCTAGGGCCGTTCTCAATAAAGCCTAATGCGCGCCCTAATATTTGCATGTCTTTCTGCGTAGCGGCAGATGCGTCGGGGGATACAAGCATTAAGCCCAATGCAAAGAGCATTGATTTATATAAATGTTTTTTCACTGGGACCTCGTAAATGTTTAAATAAAATGTATAAAATTTTTAAAATTCTAAAATAGAATCATGTTAGAGTAAAGCGGTAGTTGTTTTTTATTAAATGATTTTTAAATTATTGCGTTTATATTAGAATATACTTTAATTTGTTTTTATTTATTTATTTA
>DELD01000001.1 GCA_002354205.1 Micavibrio sp. UBA2705
CTCGATTTCAAAACACCACAAGAGGTTTACTTTGAGGAGCTGAAGAAATATCATGCTACACAGTAGGTGTTGCACTTAGACCTTGAGACCACCCAATATTTAATTACTAAAAAGGAGAGTAGCCATGCATGTAGAAAATTTTTACGATACCAGAACATCAACATTTACCCATGTTGTGGTTGATGAAGAAACGAAGAAATGCGCCACAATAGACTCTGTGCTTGATTATGATCAGGATGCTGGTCGATTTTATACAGAAAGCGCTGATAAAGTTGTTCAGTATATTCAAGATAATGGCCTTGAGAATGAATGGATTTTAGAAACACATATTCATGCCGATCACATCACTGGTGCTTTTTACTTAAAAGAAAAAATTGGCGGGAAAACAGCTATTGGCACACGTATTAAAGAGGTTCTTGAGCTATGGGTTCCTATATTTGAGCTGGTTGATGAAGTGCCTCTGTCCGGCGAGCAATTTGATAAGCTCTTTGAAGATGGCGAACAATTTAAAATCGGAACGCTCAATGCAGAAGTGTTCCAAACGCCGGGCCATACACCTGCGTGTTCAACGTACCATATCGAAGATGCGGTGTTTGTCGGCGATACAGTATTTAATCCGAACTTAGGCACGGCACGTTGTGATTTCCCAGGCGGTAGTGCTGAGGATCTCTACAACTCTATCCAGAGAATTTATACGTTGCCAGATGATACCGTCATGTATCTTTGTCACGATTATCCGAAGGGTGATGATAAGCCGCTTGTAAAAACGACCGTCGGCGAGCAAAAGAAAAAAAATATTATGCTCAATGAAAACACAAGCCCAGAAGAGTACATTGAGAAAAGAACAGTGAGAGATAATACTTTGGCTGTTCCAAAACTTTTATTCCCCTCTATTCAAACAAACATTCGCTTGGGTGATTTTGGTGAAAAATCCGAAGTAACGGGTTTTCGATACATTAAAATTCCAGTGGGGATGTTTGATCATGCAGATTAATAAAGTTACCAATTATGTTTCGGTGTCCCCTCAAATACAGCCAAAGGATGTAAAAACTCTGGCTGAGCAAGGGTTTAAATCTATCATTTGCAACCGCCCTGATGGAGAAGACCCAGATCAACCAAATTATGTAGAGATTGAAGCTGAAGCAGAGAAGTACGGACTTAAAGCTGTTTATTTGCCCGTTGTCAGCGGAAAAGTCTCTGATGAAGATGCCGATAAGTTTAAGGTGCAACTCAGAGAACTGCCGACGCCACTGCTGGCTTATTGTAGGTCAGGTACACGCTCGATCACTCTCTGGTCTCTAGTTCAAGCCACAAAATATCGTAACCCTTCTGAAATTCTAGAAATGACCAAGGCAGCAGGTTATGACATGTCGGGTGTGGTTCGCCGTATCGTCAATGGTGGTAAAACGCCTACAGATGTTGCTGATATTACGCATGATGTTGTGATCATTGGGGCTGGGGCTGCTGGCATTGCTGTGGCTTCAAGTCTTCTTAAACGTAAAAAAGATTTAGATGTTGCTATCATTGATCCAGCAGAAACACATTACTATCAGCCTGGCTGGACAATGGTCGGAGCAGGTGTTTTTACCCCAGAGCAAACCGTAAAGACCATAGCATCTCTTATTCCAAAGCAAGCAAAATGGATTAAAGCAGCCGTTGCGGCTTTTGAACCTGATAACAACGCCATCATTTTAGATGGCTGCCGCGTTGTTCACTATAAACATTTAATCGTTTGTCCAGGCTTAAAGCTGGATTGGAAGCAGATTGAGGGTTTAGAAGAAACGCTTGGTAAAAATGGTGTTACATCCAATTATCGCTATGACCTTGCTTCTTATACATGGGAGCTTGTCCAAAATTTAAAATCTGGACAAGCGGTTTTTTGTCAGCCACCAATGCCAATTAAATGTGCCGGTGCGCCTCAAAAGGCGATGTATATGTCAGCAGATCAATGGTTTCGTTCAGGCGCTTTGAAAGATATTGATATTCAGTTTTACAATGCTGGTGGCGTTTTATTCGGCGTGAAGGAATATGTTCCCGCACTCATGAAATATGTCGAAAAATACAATGCCCATCTTAATTTTGGGCATACGCTCTTCAAAATTGATGGGCCAGCTAAAAAAGCATGGTTCGAAAAAGCTGTAGAGGGCAAGGAGCCTGAAATCGTCGAAGTGGGTTTTGATATGATTCACGTTGTGCCGCCGCAAACCGCCCCTGACTTTGTGCGTGTTAGCCCTTTGGTAGATGAAGCCGGATGGATAGACGTCGACCAAAGCACGCTCCGTCATCGCAAATATACTAATATTTATAGCTTGGGCGATGTTATGAATGCACCCAATGCAAAAACGGCAGCGGCTGCGAGAAAACAAGCTCCAACTGTTGCTATTAATGTACTGCACGATATGGAGCATACTTCTGAACGCGCTATTTATGATGGTTATGGATCGTGTCCGTTGACTGTTGAGCGTGGAAAAATCGTACTAGCCGAGTTTGGTTATGGAGGTAAATTAATGCCGAGCTTTCCTAAGTTTATTTTGGATACGACGAAACCTTCGCGCTTGTCTTGGCTTTTAAAAGAAAAAATTCTCCCCCCAATTTATTGGAAAGCAATGCTCAAAGGGCGTGAGTGGATGGCGTATCCTGAAATGAGCAAGGATTACGTTGTACCAAAAGAAAAGCCCGCCTCTCCAAAAGGAGGAGGATGCGGCTAATAATGAAAAAACTTAAATATATTGTTGCTGCATATGCTGTTTTTGCTGCTTTTGCGTATACTTTTACAGCTTTTGATAACAGAGCTTTTAGTGGTCAAGAGGAGCCTGATGTGAGCGCACTTCAGGAAAAGGCGCAAAGCGCCATAATGAATTTTCAAAAAGCCCTGAAAGGGGAGCTTATGGCCGCGATGCAAAAAGGTGGCCCTAAAGCAGCCGTTGAGATTTGTAATGAAAAAGCACCACAAATTGCTGAAAAAATAAATCTCGACGAAAATGTCATCATCAGCAGGACAAGCTTAAAAGTTCGCAACCCCGGGAATGCGCCCGATGATTGGGAAAAAAAGACATTACAGAATTTTGAAAAGCGAAAAACTGGCGGCGAGGCTATTAAGACTATGAACGCTTCTCAATATGACGGAGAAACTTTCACCTATATGAAGCCAATCCCAATGATGGGCATGTGTTCGGCTTGCCATGGAACGAATGTTTCAAAACCGCTTTACGAGCATATCAGCCAATATTATCCGGATGATAAAGCTATAGGATTTAAGCCGGGTGATATAAGGGGCGCTTTTGTAGTGCAAATTTCATCAGAAAACTAAATATGTATAACAACAGTTTCTTAGGTGTTATAACGCATTGATAAGGAACCGGAATTCAGCCATAAGCTTTAGTTCTCTAATAAAATTATGCAATATAAAACTTTGGATTATTTTATCAATGCGCGCCGGATTTAATATCCGCAATAAACTGCGTCACGGCGTCGCGCAGGGATGAACCTTGCTGTGCCAGTTCCCGCGCGGCGTCAAGAATTCCCCCAGCAGAATTGCTAACCCCTTGCGATCCTTCGCTGATTTGGGCAATATTTCTGGAGATTTCATTGGTTCCGGTCGAAGCCTGTTCAACATTGCTGGCGATTTCTTTCACCGCTTCTTTTTGTTGATCAACAGCCTGGGCTGTTTCATGAGACACTGTTTTGCTATCGTCGATGACCTTTTTAACCGATTCAAGCGATCCGGCCGCCCCATCGCTCTTGGGGTCAAATCCCATAAAGGTACGT
>DELD01000045.1 GCA_002354205.1 Micavibrio sp. UBA2705
GTACCTTTGTGCGTTTAGACCCATCAATGAGCTGCTTTAATTCCATTGGAATGCGGTAAGCATCAATACCGATATTACGGGCTGTCTTGCGATACGATCCGGCCCACTCCCAGACTGCGCCATACATTTTTTTATGAAGCGTATCCAAAAAGGCCATATCAAGCGGATTGCGCTTTTTGGCAAAAGCCCATAATTCGCCTTGCACGATGTTTTGCTGTTCGGCCTGATTAAGCTCGCCGCGCGTTGAGATATAAGAGGGTATTAACCCCTCTTTTTCATCTTCGGCAAGCTCTGTTGCATCGTCCTGCTCTTCAAAAATATCGTCGTATTCGTCACTCATTATCGTTTATCCCAAATGATCTTATGCTGTTCGCGCAAAATCTGCGCGGCCAAATTTTCAATTTCTTCATTCAATTTATCGGATTGCAGATTTTGCGCCTCTAATCGCATGGTGTGATCGACTTTGCCGATAATCTCAGCGGCAATGCGCCGTGCCCTATTTTGCAACACCTCCTCAAACGATCCCTTGGGCACAAAGGAATAAACAAGCGCACAATCAAGCGCTTCGGCCGCGCGGCGCAAACTGGCTAAAGTGACAGTTTCCTCCACTTCCGATTTTTCCAATGCTGTGATCCTGGGCGCAGAGACACCAAGGCGCGCGGCCAGTTGCTTTGAAGACATCCCCAAAGCTTCTTTGACCGCCCTGATCCATCCCTTATGCGGCCTTTGCATTTTCTGCAATGGCGGCAGGGACGCAATTTTGCTATCAAGGGCTTTACGTGCTGTTGTTTTATCCATATTATTAACCTATAGATTAATTAAATCTAAACAATATTAACTTATATATTAAATCTTATCAAGAACAATTAACCTGAACGTTAATTATTGGGCCTAATCATTCATATGAATTTTAGATTTTGATCTGGCCATTACCCCTGCACTCTCTCTATAACTTTAGCTGCACCCCATAATAAAGGTCATTCTGAATCTCTTTTGCGCTTTTTTCGAACACGATACTTTGAACCACAGCTATCGGAACACCATTTTCTGTTAGGTGGCCCAACATAGAAACGCCGGCAGTCATTCATCTGGCAGCGCTTAACATTTTCTAGAGCACCGATTGAGAGAAGGTGTGAAAAGAAAATAGCCGCGAACTCTTCTGCATTAAGTTGCCTTCCAATATCTACTATAAACTCCCAATTTGCTTGTCCTTTATCGTCTGGCATTAAAACATGACGAAAGGGCACTTTCGCAAGTATTTCAGTAAGCTCGCTCAACAACTCAATGGTTGCACCCTTCTCAATATATCTATCCAAAAAGGCCATAGTTACTAGCGGCACTCGCTCGGGTAGTGTCGCAAAGTTTAACACTCTCAAATTATATTTGATTTTAAGGTATAATGCTCTCGTCTGCAAACAGGAGCTTTTCATGATCTCTTTCTCTGGTCGTCACTATCCTAAATTCATCATTCTACAATGCGTTCGTTGGTACGTTGCTTATGCGCTTAGCTATCGCAACATTGAGGAGATGATGGCAGAGCGCGGCTTTGAAATAGATCATGCACCACTGAACCGTTGGGTTCTACATTACGCCCCTCTTTTGAATAAGAAAGCGCAGAAGTATAAGCGCCCTATTCACCGCAGCTGGCGGATGGATGAGACTTATATCAAGATCAAAGGGAAATGGTATTATCTTTACCGCGCGGTCGATAAATATGGCGCAACGGTTGAGTTTATGGTGTCAAAGAGACGCGACAAAGCGGCAGCTAGAGCGTTCTTCCGAAAAGCCTTCTTGTCTAACAGAAGGCCACTACGTATCAACATTGATAAAAGCGGATCGAATATGGCGGCTCTAGAGAGCCTGAATAAGCCAGGATGGCTGACAGGTAAGAAGCCGTTTCTTATTCGTCAGGTTAAGTACCTCAATAATGTTGTTGAGCAGGATCATAGACACATCAAGCGCATTACAAACCCAATGGGGTGTTTCAGAAAAATGCACACCGCATCGAGGACGTTGGCGGGAATTGAACTGATGAATATGATTAAGAAGAAACAGCTGAAATTTGTAAAATATATTGACCAAAACCTGTCGCCAGCAGAGCAGTTTTATCGCTTGGCGACGGTAAGATAGTTTGTGGTTTAATGGGCGTTTTCAGCCTAAGTTAAACTTTGCGACACTATCCTCGAAACTAATGATGATGCTAGTGACCTTGTTGACCAAATATAGAGTGTATTCCTCGCAGATACATGCTAGCTTTCTGTATGGCAAAACAGAAAAAAGAAATCATCAGCATAGAAGATACAGGACTGGCGCGGAAAAACAAGTATAGCTCCCTAACTTTTTTTGCGCTCTTTCTTGCTCTATTTTTTACATTTCATAGCCCAGAACCAAACACTGTTGCTACCGTCACCCCGACACTAAACAAGCAATTACCTTTAAAGGCTCCTGCGATAGAGTGCCAGCAGACCGTTCAGTTAATCTCTCGGGCACCGTCTCCGCTTAAATTAACTAACGGCAAGCAAGGCGCAAAACACGGTTTTTTTCGTGTCAGTCTCATTACCCATGTGGTCATACAGAGCGATAAAGCCAGAAGCATCCCGCACCATAACGCTGCCCTCACGCTACGGTCGCAATATTTCTACATTGGCGCCGTGCAACCGCGATCTCCCCCCCTCCACCTTATATAAAACGTATAGGCATATGTTCCTACGGAGCTCTAAAGCAGCTTGGTTAACTCTATGCCTATTTATCAAATATTTTATATAAGGAAAAGACAATGAAGAATACGACCATTCCTAAGTGGAAGGGGCTGGCTATGGGTAATATACTCTTGGCGACAGACCTTTCCCCTCGAGATGACAAGCTCATAACATCGGCTCTAAAAATCGCCTCGACCACTGGTGCAACGCTGCATATCTTACATGTAGCAAATGTCGTTAAAGTCACAAAATTTGACGATGCATTCGAAGAAGAAGCGATCAGATGCCAAAAATATCTGGAGACATATATAGAGCAATCCCCCTTTAACGCTCGCCTGAAATATAAGGTTCATATTGTCGATGGTGGGCGCGTCCATGATCAAATCAGTAAATATGCATTCTTGCATACTGCTTTATGTATCATTGTTGGCACGCCACAACCTGATGAGAATGCACCTCGCACAGGGCCGACAACATTGGACAAACTCGTTGAGCGGGATAGCTATTCAATCCTTGCTATAACGAGAGGATCAAATGGACAATATCGCAATATCGCTTTTCGAAGACCACCGAGTATAGCGTCGATACGCAGCCTAAACATTATTGCTCCACTTACTCAAAGTCATGAGCTGAATATTTATGGGGCCGTCAAACATAGCTCAAGTCCCGCAGCGGGATACTGGACTAAATTAAGCGCACGATATAAAGGCATGAGAGACAGAAAGCGGCGGGGAAAGATCCGTAACGCATTCAAAGCCGCCCATGCCTTAAATCGTGACATTAATTATATTGAGGATATTCCATGGAAGGCACAGCGCCTTCAAGACAATATTCTTAGCTATCATATTGATTTGCTCGTCTTAAACCCCAAATACAGTGACAGAACATCTGAAATTAAAAGTAAAAATTTGAAAAATATCCTGAGACACTCCCCCTGCGATTTTTTGATAATTAGAGGAATAAAATAATGAAAAAAGAAAATGATACACTTTCTATTCCTGCCTTATGGGGCGCCACAACAGCATCAGTCTTTATAACGTTACTGATCAGCGTACTTCCTTTTGGCTTGGCCTGTACCTTGCCCCATGGCATTTTACAATATATTGCCTTCGCAATGCTTACGATTGCGTCCTTACTTTTTTCCATTCTGTTTGGCATACATGCTTACGAAGTTGAAATTAAGCTGATGGCGGAAAGCTCCGCTGGCGCGGAGCAATAAAACATCAGGTCACAGCGCAGCATATGCATTATTATTTGGCTGGTAATGCTCTTAAATGTTCAGCTATGCTGTGGCCTATTTCCCGAACGGATAACAATATAGTATCCGCCTTTAATTCTTCGTAATAGCGCAATTCTTCATCATTCGAAGCCAGCATGATAAGCTTCATATCAGGCGATATCGCCTAACGGCATTGGCAATTCGTCCCGTTTCGTAAGGGTCAGAGACCAAAATAACGACGGCTGATGCTTCGCTAAGTCGTGCTTGTTCTAATATTTCAGCTTCCGCAGCATCCCCTATAATAGTTTCTACGCCGACAGCTTTAAAGTCATCGACTTTCTCGTGATTGACATCAATCACAACGAATTTCTTTTGCGCGCCCTCTGTATCTTTTATCACATGAGACCCGATAACATCTGAGCCCACAATTATGATATGCTTTTTCTGTTTTAACAGGCATTTCTCTGCCTGTGCGCTATGCTTGTCATCAATGGTAAAGAGTTTCGATAAAGTCGAATGCTTTTCAATATAAGCATAGAAAGCATTAGAATAATGAAACACAACAGGGTTTAAGGCGATAGAAATAAATGCACCAGCAAGGACAAGGTCACGCCCCTCTTCTGGTAGCATCCCCAAGGTAACGCCCATTCCCACAAGGATAAAAGAAAACTCACCAATTTGCGCTAAGCCAGAAGAAACGGATAAAGCGCGTTTCACTGCATATGAGAAGCCCAAAACAATGGCGAACGTAATTATAAACTTACAAACAATGATGATGAATGAGGTAACGACGACCCCCAGAGGGTTCTCAACCAGTACTGTATCCTGTCAGCGCCTATTGGACAAATTGTAGTTAACTGCTAAGAGAGTGTTTTTGGCTTATCACATGAACTGAAAGGAACAAAGATGAGCAAGAAACACACCCCAAAAAACGAAGCGGATAAACTTGTCC
>DELD01000041.1 GCA_002354205.1 Micavibrio sp. UBA2705
TGAACATAGGCGGCGCTGCTTTTCTTTATGCGTGCGTATGCGGCGTATGTGTACGTATCCACCAATAGACGGGCGGCATACGGTTTTTAATGAATGAAGCAAGGCGCTGCGTTAACGCAATTGATTTATTATTAAACCAGCTATAGCCAAGTTCATTTCTGCGAATGAGTTGCTGCTCTATCCGTCCGCGCTTTTCAAATTGCTGCGATACGCCGCCTGCGGCAAATATACATACAGCGCGTGGAATATAAACCGCGCGTGGATGCTCTTTTAGGAATCGTAGTGTGAGATCATAATCCGCAGCGATTTTGTACATACAGTTGTAGTTGAATGTTTTTAAAAGATCCGTGCGGTAAAACATCGCTTGATGATGGGTAAACAGCCCGCGGTGAATTTGGTGGTGCTTACGCGCCGCTTTGAAAACCAGTTGATCTGGTTTGATTGGGCATTGTTCAAGCGCATCACCATAAATTAAACTCGGTTCGAACTGCGCGGCGCGCGCGACTTTTTGCATGACGATACGCTGCGCAAAACAATCACCTGCATTCATGAAAATTGTGTATATGCCATTGGCGAGGGGAATGGCTTTATTCATAGCATCATAAATGCCGTGATCATCTTCACTTATATAAGTGACGTTTTCGTGTGTTTTTAAATAGGCGGCAGTGCCGTCTTGCGAATTACCATCAATGACGATCCACTCATAATCTGTGATCTTTGCATCATGGATACTTTTTTCCGTGGCCTTTAGGCCATCAAGATTATCTTTGCTAACGCTGATAATGGTGAATAATGGGCGGGTGTCTGTGTTTTTCTTCTGTGGCATATTTAATGCTCCCATTTAATTATTGTTATTCTGGGGGGCAGTATAGCGAAAGTCTTTTTATTATTCATCCTGAATCTCACTGACCAAGAAACCAGTCACCGCTAAATTTGTAAAAATCTGTGTAATATCTTTGGCACTATCAAGGAAATTAAATGGTTTTGGGTCATGCGGAACAACTAAGGTTGAGCCAGGCGGAATAAAGGGCGCGCTATGTGTCCAATTACCGAGATGTAATGGCTGGGCGCTACCATCAGGGTAGACAACAAAGGTGCGGTCTTTATCAGCGCTGCGTGTGTAGCCACCTGCTTCGCGAATATAATCACGTGCTTTCTTTTCGCTGCGGAATTGCAATGATGCAGGGGAAAGGATTTCGCCTGTGACGCGCACGGTAAGTGGGCGCTTGGGGATATAAATGCGGTCACCGCGCTCGAGCAGCATATTAAGCTCTGGTGCGGTGGCGAGAATATCGGGGTTTGCTTCCACCGTGATGCGCCCTATGGTGTCGGTGCTTTCAAGCTGCGTGATTAATTGGCGCGTCATATCTATTTGCGAATCGTTTGGCGGCTTGTCTGATTGCATTTTACTGGCAAGGGAAAGCTCTAAGCTGCGGGCTTGTGCCTTATATTGCTGCGCTTCGATATGGCGCTCGCTCTTGCGGCTAAATATGGCACCTTCAGGATAGGCGTATTTATTTAACCCCCCTGCGCGTTCAATTAGGCTAAGCAGTGTATCGCCTGCCATTAAATCATAGCGTCCCGCATTTTTAACTTCGCCGATGATTTGCACGTGGTTATCTGTGATTTTTTGGAATTTCTGGTTCACGCGAATAGTATCGCCTGCGCGTACCGATATATGCTCCGCTTTGGTGCTTGCCAAATTAATGGTGCGGCGCTTTATTTTTAGCACTTCATCATATTGCGGATTTTTAATGCTATCCTCACGGCGGGTAATTTCGATGTTCTTTTTATCGGCTTCGAGCGTCATGCCGCCCGCGACAGCCAAAACATTTTCAAGCGTTACGCCCTGTGATACGGGATAATGCCCTTTGCGCCGGACTGCGCCGCGCATAAAAAGGCTACGTTCTTTGAGGACATTGATAATATCAAGCGGGACAATATCTGCGTCATTATCAATTGTATTTGCTGCGCCATAGGCAATGGGTGTAATTGCGCTGCGCATTTGATTATATCTGGTTTTGTCTTTTGTGAAGTATTCTTCAGGTGCATCCGCGTCAATGGCTGCGATTTGTGTGTGGGAGAAGAAATGGAGGACATCGCCCTCTTGCAATTTGGCATCAAACTTGTTTTGCAGCACCATTAGCGGCGCAAAGCTGATATATTCAGGCGAAAGCGATTTTCTGTTCCAGCGTTCAATCACTGCGATAAGGGGGTAAATGTCTTTTCCCAATATGCGATCACTATTGAGTAAGCTGTGCAGCGTTTTATTGATAGATAAAGCGTGCAGGCCATCGGCGCGGGCATGGCCTTTAATCTCGATGGTTCCTTCACGGCGCTCTGCCCCGCGTACGACCGATAATATGCTGCCATCACCAAAGACGCGGGCAAAAGGGTCGTCAATCTCGCTCACGCCTTCATCACCGCTGAGCTGCATATCCAACTTTAAATAACGGATTTTGCCCGGGGAGAGCAGGCCGCCACTCATATCAAGTAAATCATTCAAGGCAAGTTGTTGGCTGCGCTGCTTAGATTGGTGCCACATGCCCTGCATAAGCGGCAACACTTCATATATGCCGGCGCGTTTGACATCGCCTGCAATGGCCACGGTCGGGCCAATGGGCGGCACGATGATACGGTCACCATCTTGAATGTTCAGTGCAATACTGTCTGTGCCATGTAGCAGCAAGCTATATAAATCAATCATCGTCACTTGCCCTTCGCGGACAAGGCGGATTTGGCGGAGTGTGCCTGTTTTCTCAATGCCGCCTGCTTGCATCAGTGCATCAATGACGTTGTGCTGATTGCTCAGCGTAATGCGCCCTGGCTGTTTGACATGACCTGCAATTAATATTGCTGCTTGACGCATTTCGCTGAGCGCGACATAGAAGGATTGATTGTAATCACCTTTAAACTGCTTGGCGATTTGTGCTTTCAGGCTACCAAGGCTTTGACCCGCTGCATTTAAAGGTGGCAAGCTTGGGATTTGAATTTGGCCGTTACTGTCAACCGGCAGGTTATAATGCGCATTGCGCTGCCCAGTCAGGGCGATGTTAAGGCTGTCTCCAACCCCTAATACATACTGATCCCCAACTAAGCCGAGCGGTGCAGGGCTATGGGTTTCGCTTTTATTGTTCTGCAAGAAATCATAACCAAATTGCTCAAGCTGTTCTAAAATCCGCGCCGAGTACATTTCTTCAAGGCTTGAGCGCTGCGGCAGCTGTGCTAAGGCGGCGCTTGGGATATATTCACTCTGCGCACTTGCTTGCCAGCGTTTGCGCTGCTGCGCTGAGTGTATGACGCGGTTTGGTAAATCAAAGCCTTCTGTATTCAGGCCTAATGGCGCGGGCAAGGGCGGCGGGGCGGAATATCCTGCTTGCTGTGCATATTTAAGGCGCTGCATGTGGGTTGGCTGCGCGGTAAATAAAGCATCTTCTACTGGTTGGGTTGGGGCATGGTTTGAAAAGGCTAGCGCATTCATCGCATCGGCTTTTGCGCTGCTCTGTGACATGGACAGCAAGCATAGCGCCGCACACACAGAATAGAGACTGCGTGAAAAAAGCGGCGATCGCCGCGTCATAATATGTGCCCGAAACGGATGGAACATCATGCGCCGTGTTGGTTTATATATAAGGGGAAATGATCAAACTAAGAATAAGCCTGATATTTCAAGATAGTTTAGTATACGCAATTATTGTGTGTTTGTGAATCCCTTAAAGTGAATAGGAGGACGGGGTGGGCTTAATCTTGGGTAGAAGCGATCGCTAAATTATCGTCAGTGTGTCTATAAAAGCACATAACGTTTTCATGATTTGCTGTCTTATATATGTATCGTGCTTATGGGCGCTTGAAATAAGACAGCACTTCTGGGTGTGCCTTGAAATGTTCAAGTGAGGCGCTGATGGAACGGCAATCATCTAAGGCGTAATGTTGATTAGCTTGAAAGGCCAGTTTGAAATGCTGTGACAGGCCGCCGCTATTCACACCTTTGCAGGCAGGGTCAATCTTCAAGAATAGCTGACGTATATCGTGCCCCGTGAAATCATTCAGCTCTGCCGATAAATTATACAGTTCACGTAAATTGTAATTCATTACGGTATGGTCGCCGCCATAGCTATGCTGCTCATGCGCGCCACAATATGCGTTGAATAATTTACAGCCTTCTAAAAATGTTACGCCTTCATTATCTAGGCGCTCATTTGTAATAGACGTTAAATCTGTACAGTAAGCAGATAAGATAGGGTTCAGCGTAGGTTTGATAAATACATTAAATGGTGCGCCGATTTCAGTGAAGTTTTTCGTCTCTATCTTAATGGCTGAAATTTGGAGGATTTCAGGCTCCTGCCAGTCTTCACACCACCATGACGAAGTGCCGTCCTTTTTGCTCCAACAAGTCGCTTCTGTATCATAGACAATAATTATATTAGACATTTTTGATGTTCTTCCCTGTATTTGTGCGCCCTGCGTTCATTATAGCGTGGGCTTAATGCGCTTGCAAATGGCTAAGTTACTGTTTTTGCTTCGCAAAGCAAAATAATGATAAAAAAAGTAAGAAAAGTGGATATTAGCTATTGACGGTTGGGTGTGTTGTGGCCTATAACCCCATTCACCGGCGCAGCAGTGAGTGCTGCATCGGTTGACGGAGACGCGGTTTTGAAGTTGTTTTAGAGTTCTAATTAGAGTTTTTTAGCGGCGGTAAAAAAAAGACAATTAAATGCAGAAAATGTGTTGACATTGAATTTTAGAAACTGTAGTGTCCACAAGCTTTCAACGCAACGGCAGATCACGGATCGCCACGGACTTTCTTAAAAAGGGAAGTGGTAATACGGCTCTGTTGTCTTTAAGTTGTTAGTTTAAGGGTTCTTGAAAATCGTAAGTTTGAAGAAAAAAGATTCGCAGACAGCAAGTACTGTTAGTGTATCGGATACACGACAACGGTTATTTGTCTGTAAGCGCAATCTTATAAGTTACTATTTATAGTTTTATAATAATTAAGCTATGGACGGGTAACCGACAATTCAATTAATACAGTGAGAAGACAAGCTTAGCTTGTTCTGATTTGCATAGAGATCAAACTTAAGAGTTTGATCCTGGCTCAGAACGAACGCTGGCGG